>CAZDTB010000591.1:0-1878 GCA_964508075.1 uncultured Planctomycetales bacterium | reverse complement strand
AACGTGGGCGGATCCACGGGATCGCCCTGACTGGGCGGACCGTCCGCGGGCGTCGGGCCAACGGGGTCCATGGTGCCGGCCGGCGCCGGCAATACCGCAGTTAAGACGAAGACCAGCAGCCCGTAATGCAGGCGCTTAACCCGGATACGCATTTCACTCGCCCGCCATACTGCTATGACTCATCATTGCCGGCAACCGTACCCGCTGCATGTGCCCCGGCGACCCCTCGTGATCAGGCCCCACTACCAACAGGCGTATCCGTAAATGGCGAGCAGTATCCCCAGATCAGCGAGATCGACGCAACCACTTTCGTTCAGGTCAACATCCGGATCATAGTCAAGATCGCCTTCGCAAATCCCGTATACCGCCAGAAGGTTGCCGAGGTCAGCCGAGTCAATCACGCCGTCCCCGTTGAGGTCACCGAAACACGGCTCGGGCTCGGGCACACCGAATACGGTCGTCGCAAACGCGAGATCGACCGGGGTCAGGGTAAAGGCGATCTCAGCACTCATGTCATCCACGCTCTCGCCGATCGGCCGAAAACCGGCCAGCGGGTCGGACTGCGAGCCCGTCGCGGTTCCGCCCGGGCCGACGGAAATCAACCCGACCAGGTGCGTGAAGCGGGTGCCTTCGGACAAGTATCCATTGTAGTACGAGCGATAAGCCCCGCTGCCGACCGGCCCCAAACCCGTCAGAGTCGCACCGTCGCCGAAACCGTCGGTGAGCGTCAGGCTGGCCGTGGCCCGGCCTTGGGCGAATGTCTCCGGGATGGTGGACGAAAAACACATCAGCGGGGAGCCGACCACAAACGTCGTCAAGCTGTCGCCCGAGATCACCCCAATGTTCAGTTCGATCTCGCCAACCTGCGCCGTGCGCACAAAAACGGTCGCGCCGAGTAGGCTGGCAACCCACTCGCTGGTGACCTCATCGTACAGGTCGACTTGCCCCGGCAGAGCCCAGTCAAATGTATGCTGCTCGGGATCCCAGATACCGTCGTCGAACGTCGCCACGTAGGAACCGCCGCCGCTGTCGTTCGTCGCCTGGATCGTGAAGATGGCCTCGGAGACCTGAGCGTAAGTCGGCGCATCACACACTGCCAGCGTGACGAGCGCAACCGCCAACGCGGCCGAGGCAGAAGCGCTAGGCTTTCTCGCCCCACCGCAGCGACTCCGCACAGCAGCAGCTCCCTGAGGGCTTCAGACACTTCCACAAGGCGTCACCTACGTGGACGCCTCCGGATCAGCGCTCCCCCCAACGCTAGCAGTGCCAGTCCGGCCGGCTCCGGAACCAGCACAAACGTCATGCTGGTAGTGGCGCTGTCATTTTGAGTCAGAATGAAGTTCGCGTCAACACGCATGTCCGAAACATCCGCATCGATCGGCGCAAAACCCGAGCCGGGATAGCTCTGCGAGCCGCTGGCCATCCCACCCCCGAAGCTCCCGACAACGGCAAGCAGATGGCTGAACAGCGCCGGATCCGACCCATCCCCAATGTTATAGTACGACTGGAATGCACCGAATCCGGTCAGGCTCGGTTCGTAAAGCCACATCCCGTCCGCCTCGCCGCTGTCGTACACGGTGCATCCGGCGACGAAGCGACCGGCGGCAAGGTCCGCCGGTATCGTGTTGAAGTCGACCAGCGCGGAGTTAACCAGAAACTCTGTGTCGCTCGTCCCCGAAACCACACCGAAGCCCAATCCGATCTGCGGCGTCGGCAGCAAGCCGATTGACAGGTCCGCACTCTCAAGCGTCGCAACCAGCGCTCCATCGTCGAGCAGCTCGACCGGCGAATCGAGCGACCACGTGTACGCTTGCGCACCTGGATCCCAGGTACCCTCGCCGAAGCTGGCGGTAAACGTCGCTGCCCCGCTGTCGTTGG
>CAZDTB010000590.1:0-2911 GCA_964508075.1 uncultured Planctomycetales bacterium | reverse complement strand
CAGCGCCCCGCGAAAACCGTCACTTCTCTCACCATCGTGAGAAATGCGGGCTAACCGGCCATTTTCTCCACCTGCCGGGAACATCCCCGCGGCGCACCGTGGAATCGTCCGGCTCAGCCGCCTATGGTCCTGCGGAGAGTTGATGGACAGACGCACCGCGCCGGACAGCCGTTGAATGAGACTTCCCGCATCGCTGAGATGGGCGCGCAAGTTCCTGCCCGACTACTTCCGCGACAAGCCCGCCCCGTTTCATGCCGAGCTGATGGGCGATCTGGAGAACGCCGAGCGACGGCTCATCGCCCGGGTCGCCCCGCGCGGACACGCCAAGAGCACCTGTGCCGCCTTGGCGTACCCGCTCTGGTGCATTTGTGAGCAGCGCCGCCGAAACATCGTCATCATCACGCACGAATCCGCGCTCGCCACGCAGTTCGTCCGCGACATCCGCAACGAGCTCGAAGTCAACGACCGGATCATCGACAAGTACGGCGACCTATGTGTGGAAGACGCGGCGCCGAAACAGACCCCCAAGCGCAAGCGCGGGGCCAAACGTACCTCTGCGAGGAAACCCCTCGCTCACGCTCAGGGCTCTGCCGGCGCGAAACGCAAGCGACGTGCCCGGTCAAAATGGTCCGAGGCCATGTTTACGACCGCCAGCGGTGTCACTGTTCAGGCCAAGGGCTCGGGTGGCAGCCTGCGCGGCGTGCGGGTCGGGCCGAGCCGCCCGGACCTGATCATCTGCGACGACATCGAGAAGGACGAGCTGGTCGCCACGCCCGAAGGTCGCCGCAAGCTCGAACACTGGCTGCGCCGCGTGGTCATGCCGGCGCTGGCCCCGGACGGGCAACTGCTCGTGCTGGGCTCGCTGATCCACTATGACTCGCTACTGGCGAATCTCTGCGACAAGCAGCGCTTTCCGCGTTGGGATTACAAGGTCTACCGCGCGCTCGAAGCCGAGCTGGCTGAGGATGGCAACTACTATCGCGTCTCGCTCTGGCCGGCGCGCTGGCCCGTCGAGCGCCTCGACGAGGAGCGCGAGCGCGTCGGCACGCTCGCCTTCGAGCAGGAATACCAGGCCAACCCGATCGACGACTCGATCCGCGTCTTCCAGCCCGAATGGCTGCACCGATATGACCCCAGCGAGCTCGTCGAGCAGAACCTGATCACCCTCATGGCCGTCGACCCCGCTACCGGCATCAGCGGCGGCGACTTCTTCGCGATCTGGATCGGCAGCCTCGACCGCGGCACCGGGATCATCTACACGCGCGAGCTGACGCTCGAGCGCATCGCCGTCCCCGAGCAAGTCAGGCGCATCGTCGCCAAGTTCGAACAGTGGCGCCCGGTCAAGATCGGCATCGAGACGGTCGCCTACCAGGTCGCCCTCAAGCAAATCCTGGAAGAGCGCAGCCGCCAGAATCGCCTCTACATGCCGATCGTCCCGATCCAGACGACGGCGAACAAGCGTGCCCGGATCGAGGGCAGCTCGCCGTTTTACGAAAACGGCACGTTCCGTCTGCCGCACGCGCTCGACCCCCAGATCGAAAGCCAGTTCCTGCACTTCCCCAAAGCCAGACATGATGACGCTCCAGACGTCTGCGCGATGGGCATCGAGCTGGCCCGCTCGCTCCGCACCGTCGGCGCAGTCCAAGGCATCACCGCCGGCCGCAACCCCTTCTCGCGCGACGGCGGATGGTAAGCGCGGTCCAACTGATACGAATCCTGGCTGAAACGCATGCTCTGAATGCACGGCTGACACAGCCGTGCCACACTTGAATAGATCTTCGCTGTGGCACGGCCGTGTCGGCCGTGGGAGCACAAGAGCCAATCCGAGCAGGCGTCATTCCGGGCTAACAGACCGGCGGGCACCCGGCTCGCTCTTGGCGTCGCCGGGTGCCCGCGGTTCGGGTCATCGATGCATTTCTGCTTGTCGGCTAGCGACGCCGCGAACGGCGGGCGGCCAGCTTCAAACCACAGAGCCCCAGCAGCAGGAACGGGATAATGGTGAGCGCTCCAAAGCCGCAACGCGGAATGACGTCGTCGGCCGCCGGCGTGTCGCTGTCGTCGGGCAGATCCTGGCCGGGCTCTTCATCTGGCTCGCAGGCGTCACCGACACCGTCGGCGTCGGTATCTTCCTGATCGGCGTTGGCGACATCGGGACAGTTGTCGCAGGCGTCGCCGACTTTGTCACCATCAGCATCGCGCTGCCTGGCGTTGCTGGTGGACGGGCAATTGTCGCAGAGGTCTCCAACTCCGTCGGCATCGGTGTCGGCCTGGTTGGAGTTGGCGCGGGTCGGGCAGTTGTCGAACGGGTCGAGGATGCCGTCGCCGTCGACATCGGTCTCGCAGACGTCACCAATGCCATCGCCATCGGAATCGTCCTGCTCGGGGTTAGGCCGGTCCGGGCAGTTGTCGAAGCTATCGGGCACGCCGTCGCCGTCGACGTCCGCGTCGCAGGCGTCGCCGATACCGTCGCCGTCACGGTCCTCCTGGCTGCCGTTGGCGATGGTCGGACAGTTATCGCAGGCATCGCCGAGCCCGTCGCCGTCGGAGTCGGACTGGTTGGCGTTGCGCAGGTTGAGGCAGTTATCGCACAGGTTCCCGATGCCGTCGCCGTCCATGTCACCCTGGTCGGGGTTGCGGACGAGCAGGCAGTTGTCCTGCGAATCCACGATGCCGTCGTTGTCGCTATCGAGGTCGCAGGCGTCACCGGTGCCGTCGCCATCGACGTCTTCCTGCCGGGGGTTGTAGTTCACCGGGCAGTTGTCGGAGGTGTTGGGCACGCCGTCGCCGTCGGCGTCCAGATCGCAGGCGTCGCCGGCACCGTCGTGGTCCACATCGCCCTGGGTGGGGTTCCAGACCCGCGGACAGTTGTCTTCACCGTCGACGAAGCCATCGTTGTCGTCGTCGTCGTCGC
>CAZDTB010000589.1:0-2917 GCA_964508075.1 uncultured Planctomycetales bacterium | reverse complement strand
GGGATGCGGATGTTCTCTTGCGGCTTCTCGTCAGGAGAGACGGCGAAGACCTCGACGCGCGCGATGTCCTCGTAGGGGGCGACGATCACGATCGACCCCACCTTGTAATTCTCATCCATCGGCACGCACTCGAACGCCAACGCGCTGGTCATGCCGGCGTCGGCGATTTCCTTCATCTCGTAGGTCAGCCCGTCTCGCATGTAGAGAATGGTCCGCGTCTCGAGCGCATTGCGGTACGCCGTGTACTCCGGCGAGGCGTCCCCGTTCTTACCGTCGAGCTCGGGGAACTTCTTCGCGGCACAGCGTGTGGTGGCGTCGTCGATCAGACGCTGCAACCCGCCCTGATGGAACCATTCGTAGTTGAACATCCACGCTCTCCGCGCCGGACCGTTGCCGGCTGTGGTTTCGTTTGCCGCAATCGCTTTCGTGCCAGTATCATCGACCAATATGACGCGTGTCGAGAAGACCAGCCTCGTAAGGGACCTGGCACAAAAGCTGGGTTTCGATCGGGTCGGCATCACCCGCCCCGGCCCAAGCCCCAGGGCGGTGTATTATAGGCAATGGCTGGCCCGTGGCCACGCCGGGTCAATGGCCTACCTGCACCGAAACCCCGACGTGCGTGAGAATCCGGCGCGGCTGCTGGCGGGTGCCCGGTCGGCAATCTGCGTTGCGCTGAATTACCGTCGTCGGGATCCGCCAACGTTCGGTACCGCTTCCACCGGGCGCGTGGCGCAGTACGTGCGCGGTTACGACTACCACCGTGTCCTCCGCGCCATGCTGGGCGGCCTGGTGGAACAGCTTCGGCAGCGCCTGGATGAACCGTTTGAACAGCGTGTGTTCGTTGACACCGGGCCAGTTTTGGAGCGCGAGCTGGCCGCCGCTGCCGGGCTGGGCTGGATCGGCAAGAACACCATGCTGCTGCACGAGCGGCTGGGATCGTATCTCCTTTTGGGGGAAGTGCTTACGACACTGGAGCTCGAGCCTGATTTCCCGGTGGCCGACCGTTGCGGCAATTGCACTCGCTGCCTTGACGCCTGCCCGACGGGGGCATTCCTGGCACCCTACCAGCTAGACCCCTCTCGCTGTATCTCGTACCTCACAATCGAACACCGCCGCCACGCCTCCGAGGAGTCTCACGATCAGATCGGCGATTGGGTCTTTGGCTGCGACATCTGCCAGCAGGTCTGCCCGTATAACCGCCGTGCCCCGCTGGCAACGCACCCAGAGATCATCGCTGACCTCATCCCGGCCCGTCTGCCGCTACTCGACCTGCTGAATCTCCGCACCGGCGACTACCGCCGCCTGACGAAAGGCACCGCGGCCACTCGCGCCAGTCGAAACATGTGGCGGCGCAACGCGGCGATCGCGCTGGGCAACGTGGCTACGCTGAGTGAGCAAGAGCAGCGGGCCCTGGCGAAGGCCTGCGAGGACGACGATCCGACCGTCCGACAGGCCGCCCGGCACGTGGCGGCGGGCAGGCTGGGGCACGGGGGGAAGTAAGGAACACCACGCTATGGAGTGATGGTCGGCGGAAGTCCCCGCAGCGGCTGCGAGCCCGATTCTAGAGCTCCAGCTCATACACCATCAGTGGCTCGCGGCCGCGGGCGTTGGGGAACACGCACATCGGCGGCGCCACGTCCAGTTCGCCTTCCCGCACTACGAAGATCACGCGTTCGCTGCGTGCGTTTTCCGATAGCCGCTGCACGACTTCCGCCGGCGATTCGTCGAACAGAAAATGGTATTTGCCGTACCGTCGGTACCGATCCCATTGCCCGCCGAAATCGACCTCGCGGATCTCGCTGAACCACCGGTGCGGATCGTGTTCCAGGCCGACCGCCGTGAGGATGTACGGATGGTGAAAGTCTCCGACCGTGAAGTAGACCCCGTCGACGTTTTCCAGACGTGGCTTCAGCCAGGCGCAGGCGGCCATCAGGTCGGTGTGGAACAGCTGGCCGACAGTGATCTCGCGGTTCCGCACCACGAACTCGTGCCGCAGGAAGCGGAAGTTCTGCGCCGCAGCGAGGTATGCGAGAGCGACGCAGCAGCTCAGCAACGTTACGAACAGACGCCATTGACAGAGTACGCGCCAAGCGTGTGCGGCTCCCATAGCAGCCAGCAGCACGAACGCTGCCATTCCCGCGGTGCTGCGCGTCCGGCGTGCACGCTGAGATGCCCCGCGAGGCAATCGCCGACGGGGTAAGTCAGCAGCCAGACGAGCAGGACGCGGGCGGCGGCAGACTCGTGGATCCGCGTGGCGAGGCGAATCAGCCCCAGGAAGAGCAGCGGCAGCATGAAACCGTGCAGCACGCCGAACCCCGACGACCAAACCCCGGGATAGTGGTCGCCGTTTTCGAACAGGAAGTCGGGGCCGAAGTGGGCGAGATACCGGTCGAAGATGCGTCCCGCGGCATCGAGCGGCGGAGTGCCCGGTCGATAGATCCACAAGGCCGCGCCCCGCCGACTGATCTGTTCCGCGTTGGTCAGGTGCTGCCACGCCAGGGGGCCGAGCGTAAGGATCAGGCCACCGGCCCAGGCGGCAATCGCCAGGCGCCCGCGCGGAACTCGCAGCAGCCCCCACCAACGTCTCCAGGTGACGGCCACGCACAGCAATATGAACGCGGGGACAAAGAGCCGGACGGGCGGATAGCCGTAGCAGGCCACCCCCGTGATCAACCCGGCCGACAGCGCGCGTCCGATGGAAGGTCGGCGCGCGGCATCGCCGGGGGGCAGGCCGGCCCAGAGCAGCGTGGCCAGGGGAAGCATCGCCAACACCCCGGCCAGCCCGCCTTCGTGTCCCCAGCGACTGAAGTGTACGTGCCACGGTAGCACCGCCAGCAGGCCTGCGGCCCAGAGCCCGGTGGCGCGGCCGAACAGACGGCTCGCCATCCAGTAGACGAGCAGGACGGAAAGGGTGCCG
>CAZDTB010000588.1:0-2922 GCA_964508075.1 uncultured Planctomycetales bacterium | reverse complement strand
TGCTCCCCGGCACACTAATCGCGCAGCTCGGGCACGTCCTCGGCCTGCTGATCACCGGCAATTCGGTCAGCAACACGAAGCTGATGGGCGACGATGAAGCAGGCGAACCCACCGCCAACAGCCCCGACCGGCAACGCATCCCCGTGGTCGGTCCGGTCGTCGTCGGTCTGCTCCCGCTGGTCACCTGTGCCGTGTGCCTGTACCTGGCGGCCGGCATGTTCCTTCGCACCATGCCAGTTCAGGAGGCGGCCCCCAATCTGCCCCAGGTCCTGCCGCTGACTCTGGCCGGATTCTGGGAGCTGCTACGAACCAGCATCACCGTCACCGAGAACATGCTCGACTCGATCCTCGCCAGCAACCTGGCCAACTGGGCAAACATCTTGTTCCTCTACCTGGCTGTGTGCCTCACCGTCCGCATGACGCCGTTCGAGGGAAACCGCCGCGGTGCCATCGGCGCGATCCTCCTGTCCGGCCTGGTGATCGCGATCCTCGCTTCGTTCGCCTCACCGGTGGAAAACGCGGTCCTCACCAGCTGGGCGGTCTTGAATTTCGCCGTCGGAATGTTGCTCTTCTTGCTGATCGTGTCCCTTCTGATCAGCGGCGTGGTCGGCCTGATCCGCCTCCTGGCTCGCAACGAGTAGCTCCGCATGCTGCACCCACGGATTATCGGGCGCTCGCGAGTTCAGATCCGCGAGCCCGGCCCCGCATCCGCTCCGGGGCGCACAACTAGACTTGAATAGCCGATACAATGAGAATGAGGCTGCGGCCCGGCCCTTGCGCCGCACGACCTGTCCGCAGGAGGAAGCGTGAACTCGCATCGATTCGGGAAGCTCGGAACCGGCCGGCCGGCGTGGTTGGGTCTGGTCGCAACCCTGCTGCTGACCGGCTGCGATCCGGTCTTGCCCGGCCGCGACGCCGAAGGCGCCCGCGACTTCAACTCAGAGACCCTGGTCGCCGGCGAGAACGCCGTCCGACTGCACGCCGGGCTCAACGTCCACATCTTCGAGGTGGAAGCGGCGGCCGATCAGGACATCGAGATCATCGCGACGCCCGCCGGCGGCGCCAAGCTCGGCATCGGCTTCACCCTCTCACCCGACGGCCTCGACTTCTCCGCCTATCCCGGTGCTGATCTCGTCTCAACCGACGGTCGCTTCCGGGTCGCGCCGCGGCCCGCCGGCGACGATGGCACCGGCTTCCGCTTTCTGGGCACCGCCACCGACGCCGGTACGTGGCGCTTCTCGATCCTGGCTCACCCGCGGCTGACTCCCGAGCGCGCCTGCGAGCTGCTCGAGGACATCGACTGGCGCCAGAACTGGGTCGCCTACGTCATGCTCGCGGTCTACATGCTCAGCGACCAGCCCACCCTCTCCTGCGAGATCGCCGAATTCTTCTACTGGAACCTCCCCGGAGTTGTCCTGGTCTACGAGCCCCTCGACATCACCATCACCATCCGTTTCACCGAGGCCGGCGAGCTGATCGACCCCAACGACATCACCGACGACGGCGCTGCGGACGACGGGACCGGCGATGGCGACGGGGATGGCGGAGACGCTGACGACGGCGACGACCCCGACGACGGCGGCGACGACGGTGCCCCCGACGACGACAGTCCCCCACCGCAGAACGCCTTCTTGAAAGCCATCGTCCGCACCGGCGACGACGTCCCCGAGCAGGACGGTGCTACCTTTACCTACTTCGGAAACCCAATCATCGACGACCAGGGACGCGTGGCCTTCTACGCCGCCTACACCGGCGGCAGCGGCGATGCCGGCCTCTACGTCTGGGAGAACGACGAGCTCACTCGCGTTTTCGACACCGACCCCGCCTGGACCGGAAACATCCCCGGACTCGGCGAGGACGACTACTTCGGCGATATCACCATCCGCTGGAACCGCGGTGCGCCCCACCTGGCCTGGGGCAGTGACGGCCGCCTCCTTTTTGCCGCATCCATCAACGGCTTTTCCCAGCCGAACGTCCTGCTCCGCTGGCGGGCCAGCGACGGCGACCTGCTGCTGGTCGGCAACGCCGAAACGATGTGCACCGCGATCCCCGATGCCGCTTCGCCCGACGATTTCCTGCCCGAGTTCTATCACCCCGGACTCGCCGACGACGGAACCGCCTTCTTCTCGAACCGCTACACCTACTTCCGGGAGGACGGCTCGTTCGCCCTCTACCAGCACGGCTTCTTCAGCACCGACGGCGAAACCACCACGGAAATCGCCGTCGGCGACGTCCCCGAACAGCCCGCCGGCGCGATCTTCTACGAAAAACCCGTGCTGATCACCAGCCACAACGCCGCCGGCGAACTGCTCTTTCAGGCTACGTACTTTCTCGGCGAAGGAAGCAACGGCGTGTATCTACTGGCCGATGGCGAGCTCTACCGCGCCATCGACAATGCCGACAACCGCGCATTCGAAGGCCTCCCGGCCGGAGCCCAGGTCAACAGCGCCGGCGAAAACTACGACGCCATCGCGATCGGCGAACAAGGCCACGTCGCCATCGACACCACGTTGACCCTCGCAGGCGAAACCCGCGACACCCTCCTACTTTGGGATAACCAACGCTGGTATGAGCTCCGCAGCGCCAGCGGCGAGTACGCCACCGACCTGCTCACCGGCGTCAGTGACGACGGCGAGACCGTCTACCTCGCCGATGGGCAGCCCCACTTCGCTGCCGTCAGCCTCGGCAGCGTCGGCACGATCAATATGGGCGCGATCCTGCCCGCCGAGTTGCTCGGTGTTGACCTGCAATGGGAGCCCTTCGGCGCCGCGATCAACAACCACGGCCGGGCCCTGGTCCGCTATACGCGCGTCGACGACGAGGCACCCGGGCTGGCGCTGTGGACCGGCCGGAGGTGGCTCGTCATCCTCGACGGCACCGAACCGTTCGTGCTGGAGACGATCGACGCGATCTTCTCGAAGC
>CAZDTB010000587.1:0-2932 GCA_964508075.1 uncultured Planctomycetales bacterium | reverse complement strand
ACCAGTCGTACGATTCGTCGTAGTACCACTCTTCCTCATCAGACCCGTACGACTCCTCGACCCCTTCGTCCTCACAGTCGTCGCAGTCATCGCCGGGCTCGTACCACCAGTCGGCGGATGTGTAACTCCGTCCGTCGCTCGGTTCCTCCACGACGACTTCGAAGCATCCGGTTTGCACGAGGAGAACCGTCCCCAGCAGCAGCCCGATGACCACCTTTCGCATGGCGATCTCCATCTCGGTCTGTCTCCCCTTCTCTAATGAGCTGGCTACCGTGCCCATCCGTCAATTTAGCCTTTTTCGACGTTCAAACCGAGGAAAAACTGAAAATAGGCAGGCCGGGTTCTGAGGTTAGCCGTGGTCATCCCTCGCCGTGCTCGAGATGACAAACAGGGCATCCGCGAATCGCACGGGGCGAGCGTTCGGCCCGTTTATTGGACGGTGCTCTGTCTCGTCAGCGGTCTTTCCACCATAATGCCACTCGGCGAGCCCGCCTGGATATCTGACTTCCACCGGCAGAAACCGGAACAGCGACACCCAACAGCCACAACGAGGAGATCAATGTGAACCTGCTCAAACCCACCGTCGTCGTCGGAACGATCGTCGCCCTGGTCGCCTGTGTTACGAGCGCGCAAGCACAGTCATCGCATGCCGCCGAGCGAGCACTGATCTATCCTCAGACGAAGACGGTCGACGTCGTCGAGGAGCTGCACGGCGTCAAGGTCGCCGATCCGTATCGCTGGATGGAGGATCTCGATTCACCCGAGGTCAAGGCGTGGATCGAGGCCCAGAACCAGGTCACCTTCGGCTACCTCGAGCAGATTCCCGAGCGCGAGCAGATCAACAAACGCCTGACCGAGTTGTGGGACTACGAGAAATACGGCACGCCCTACAAGCGCGGCGGCCGCTATTTTTTCAGCAAGAACGACGGCCTACAGAACCAGTACGTGCTTTACGTCACCGAGTCGCTCGACGCCAAGCCGCGCGTCCTGCTCAACCCGAACGAGCTCTCCGAAGACGGGACGATCGCGCTGGCCGGCGCCTCGGCCAGCGAGGACGGCAAGCTGCTGGCCTACGGCCTGGCGGAGGCTGGCTCCGACTGGGTCGAATACCACGTGCGCGACATCGACACCGGCCGGGACCTGCCCGACCACATCAAATGGGTCAAGTTCTCCGGCGCGTCCTGGACCAAGGATGGCAAGGGCTTCTACTACAGCCGCTACGACGAGCCCCAGGGCGACAAGCTGGCCGAAGCTAACTACTACCAGAAGCTGTACTATCACCAGATCGGCACGCCGCAGTCCGAGGATGTGTTGGTCTACCATCGCCCCGATCAGAAGGAGTGGGGCATTGGCGGCGGTGTCACCGACGACGGCCGGTACTTGGCCATCTCGATCTGGCAGGGCACGGAACGCAACAATCGGGTGTACTACCAGGATCTTTGGGCTGGCGGCGGCGAAGTCGTCAAGCTGCTGGACGACTTTGACGCCCAGTACCGCCTGATCGACAACCTCGGGTCGGTCTTCTGGTTCTTCACCGATCTCGATGCGCCCCGCGGGCGGGTAATCGCAATTGACATCCGCAATCCCGAACGTGAAAACTGGAAGGAGATCATCCCACAGGCCGCTGAGACGTTGCGTAGCGTCAACGTGGTCAACGACACGTTCATCACGACCTACCTCAAGGACGCTCGTTCGCAAATCAAGATGTTCGACCTGACCGGCAAGTTCGTGCGCGAGGTCGAGCTGCCCGGCCTCGGTAGTGCCGGCGGCTTTGGAGGTAAGCGCACCGACACCGAAACCTTCTACGTCTTCACCAGCTTCTCGCATCCCACCACGATCTACCGCTACGACATGACCACCGGTGAGAGCACCGTCTTCAAGCAGCCCGAAGTCGACTTCGATCCCAAGCAGTACGAGACCAAGCAGGTCTTCTACCACAGCAAGGACGGTACGCGCGTGCCGATGTTCATCACGCACAAGAAGGGCCTCAAGCTCGACGGCGGCAACCCGACGTACCTCTACGGCTACGGCGGCTTTGATATCTCACTCACGCCGTATTTCTCGGTCAGCAGCCTGATCTGGATGGAGATGGGCGGGGTGTATGCGCTAGCCAACATCCGCGGCGGCGGAGAGTATGGCAAGGAGTGGCACGAGGCCGGCCGACTGAAGAACAAGCAGAATTGCTACGACGACTTCATCGCCGCGGCCGAGTGGCTGATCGATCACCAGTACACGCGTCCGGACAAGCTCGCGATCGCCGGCGCCAGTAACGGTGGCACGCTGGTCGGGGCTTGCATGACCCAACGCCCGGACCTGTTCGGTGCCTGCCTGCCCGCCGTCGGCGTGATGGACCTGCTCCGCTTCCACAAGTTCACCATCGGCTGGGCCTGGGTCTCCGACTTCGGCAACCCCGACGATCCCGAGATGTTCGAGGTGATCCGGGCCTACAGTCCGCTGCACAACCTCAAGCCCGGGACCGAGTACCCTGCGACGTTGATCACCACCGCCGACCATGACGACCGCGTGGTGCCATGCCACAGCTTCAAGTTCGCGGCGGCGTTGCAGGCCGCCCACGTCGGCGACAACCCCGTGCTGATCCGTGTGGAAACGCGAGCCGGGCACGGCGGCGGCAAGCCGACCGCCAAGATCATCGAGGAGGTTGCCGACCAGTGGGCCTTCCTCGTCCACGCGTTGGGTTTCCAGCCCGCCGGTATGTAGGCCTTCACGAAGCTCCCGACCGCGCGGACCGGCGCGTCGGAATGCGTTTCAGACGCTATCGGCTAGACCAGTTTCAGAAAGCCCCTGGCGGGTGCCACCGGCAGCTTGCCCGCCAGTGCCCGGCAGACACGGGCTGACAAGCCGCCCGGTCTCGTCGCGCCGCACCGGGTTGTAGAGTGAATCGCGCTCCACGGGGACACAGCCCGCTTCACGG
>CAZDTB010000586.1:0-2932 GCA_964508075.1 uncultured Planctomycetales bacterium | reverse complement strand
GATCACGAACCGGCCGTGTGCGGCCACAGTCGCGCGCGCCTCCGTTGCAATCCACGCAGCCGCCTTTTGGGCAACCGCATCAGCATCGGCGTACACATCGATCGTCATGACGATTCGGCCAAGTTGGCATTCCCATTCACAATCGGGTTTTTCCAGCCGCCCACAGGCACGACGCGCTCGTCGACTGCGCTCGGCCCCCACGTCCCCGGCTCGTACTCGTAAAGCGGGCAGTCCGACCGCAACACCGGATCGACGATCCGCCAGGCCTCCTCCACGTAGTCCTCCCGCGCAAAGAGCGTCGCGTCTCCCTCCAACGCGTCGCCGAGCACCCGCTCGTACGCATCCATCTCTTCGGCGCTGGGGTGGTGACTCGCCAGCAGCTCGACCGATTCACTGTCGGCATCGTCGACCGGGGCCATGACATTGAACCCCATGGCGGTCGCGATATCGGGGCTGATCCGCAAGCGGCAGTAGTTCGGCTGCAACTCAAAGCTCTGGTACATCGTCGGCGGTTGACGGAGCCGGACCAGGATTTCCGCGCAGGTCACCGGCAGGCACTTTCCAGCCCGGATGTAGAACGGCACCCCCTGCCACCGCCAGGAGTCGATTTCCAGCCGCACCGCGGCGAAGGTCTCCACCTGCGAGTCCGGTGCGACCCTCTTTTCTTTCCGGTACCCGCGATACTGCCCACGCACCAGGTTTTGGCAATCCAGCGGCGGGATCGCACGCAAAACCTTGACCTTCTCATCGCGTATGGATTCGCTGTCGGCGCGGACCGGCGGTTCCATCGCCAGGTTGGTCAGAACCTGTAAGAGGTGATTCTGGATCACGTCGCGGACCGCACCCAGCTCTTCGTAGAGGGCCCCGCGGCCTTGGACCCCGAATGCCTCTGCCATCGTGATCTGCACGCTCTCGACGTGATTACGGTTCCAGAACGGCTCCAGGAAGGCGTTCGCAAAGCGAAAGAAGACCATGCTGTGGACCGGCCGCTTGCCCAGGTAGTGATCGATGCGAAAAATCGACTTCTCGTCAAACGTCGCGAGCAGGATCCGATTGAGCTCCTCCGCCGACGCGAGGTCCCGGCCGAAGGGCTTCTCCAGGATCACGCGCGCGCCGCGCGTGCAGCCAGATTCCACCAGGTGTGTGACGACGACCCCGAAGAGCTTGGGCGGGATGGCCAGATAGTATGCCGGCCGCTGCGCGGAACCCAGTTCCTTGCGGATCGATGCAAAGGTCGCCGGGTCGTTGTAGTCTCCTTTGACATAGCGCAGTTGTGCGCAGAGCTTGTCGAACGCCGCAGGATCGAGCCCGCCGTGTTTCTCGACGCTGTCGCGTGCCCGGGCCTTGAACCCGTCGAGATCTCCGGAGGCCCGGTCTACGCCGATGACCGGCACGTTGAGATGACCGCGTTTGGCCATCACTTGCAGCGCCGGGAAGATCTTCTTGTGCGCCAGGTCGCCCGCGGCACCGAAGAACACAAAGGCATCCGAATGCGTTGGGTCCATGACGAGCTCCTATTTCTCGGCCTTCTCCTGGTGCCCGCCAAACTGAAAACGTAGAGCGGAGAGCAACCGATCCTGAAAATCCGCGTCGCCGCGCGAACTGAAACGTTCGTATAGCGCCGTCGTGAGCACGGGCGCCGGCACCGCCTCGTCGATCGCCGCCTTGATCGTCCAGCGCCCCTCGCCCGAGTCGGACACCCGGCCCGCGAAGTCCGCCAGCGCGGGGTCCGCGAGCAGGGCGGCAGCCGCCAAGTCCAGCAGCCACGAGGCGATCACGCTGCCGCGCCGCCAGACCTCCGCTATTTCCGCGAGCGGGAAGTCATACTGGTAGTATCGGGGATCGCGCAACGGCGTTGTTTCCGCGTCGACCGCGTCCTGTTGTGTGCCGACGTTTGCGGCGCGCAGAATGGCCAGCCCCTCGGCATACGCGGCCATCAGGCCGTATTCAATCCCGTTGTGTACCATCTTGACGAAATGCCCGGCGCCGTTCGGGCCGCAGTGCAGATAGCCCTGCTCGGCGGTCCCGCCGGTCTCCGCGCGACCGGGCGTGCGCGGGATTTCGCCCCGGCCGGGCGCCAGGGCAGCGAAGAGCGGATCCAGTCGCTTCACGGCTGCCGGTTCACCGCCGATCATCAGGCAGTATCCCCGCTCCAGCCCCCAGACGCCGCCGCTGGTCCCGACGTCCATGTATTGAATGCCCTTCGCGCGCAGCTCAGCGGCACGGCGGATATCATCGTGGTAGTAAGAGTTGCCGCCATCGATGACCACGTCGCCGTGTTCGAGAAGCGGGACGAGGGGGCTGAGCGTTGCATCGACCGCGGCGGCCGGCACCATCATCCAGATGGCACGCGGCTTGCTCAGCTTATGCACAAAGTCCTCGAGCGAAGCTGCCCCGACGGCCTTCTCTTTGATGAGTACCTGGACGACTTCTGGACGGATGTCGTGGACGACGCACTGGTGGCCGGCCCGCAGCAGACGCCGCACCATATTGGTTCCCATCCGACCCAATCCGATCATGCCCAGTTCCATAGGGTGTCCTAACTTCTGCAAGACGGTTACGCCCGCTTCTACCTCGCCAACACGAACAAGGCACCAGGCGGGCACGTGTACCCGGCTGATGTCACTTTACCGATCGCGCCGCGTGAGCGCTTGCAAAGCTGTTTCGGCGCTGAACGGCACCGCCAAATCGGGCTCCAAGCCCTCCAGCGACTTGAGGACTGGCTCAACAAGATCGGCCAACTCGCCGTGGCGTAGGCTGTGGAGTACATGGTGGGCACCGTCGCGCAATTCCACGGAACCCGGATGCTGGATCAGCGCTTCGAGCAGGGGTTTCAGCCCCGCGCGTCCCAGGCCGACGAGGGCCTCGGCGGCCAGCCAGCGGACGTCGCCGTCCGAATCTTCCAGCCCTCTCACTAATGCCGGCGCCGCCC
>CAZDTB010000585.1:0-2948 GCA_964508075.1 uncultured Planctomycetales bacterium | reverse complement strand
GGGGGGGGGCTATGATCCGCATCTGCTCTGGTTTGGATGCGGGAACCCATGTGGAGGCTCAGTCATGCGAAGGACTTCTTTGTTGGCCCCTGTGGTTCTGGTTGCACCGCTGGTGGCGTTGCTTGGCTGGTCTTGGGCCGCTTCAGCTCTCGCCGACTGCCAAGAGTGTCTTCAGGCACCGCCCGCGACCTGCTCCGGAACTCCGCCCGTCACCTGCTGGGCATCAGGGTGCGATTACTGCTCAAGTGGCTGCCTTACGATCGGGAACCTGGCAGCGAAGCAATGCACCGTTGTTGGGTGCGGCGGATTCGGCTACTGCTATCCTGTGTACACATCTTGCGCTACGTTCTCTACAGAGAACATTAAAGGGTGTGTTTTGTGCATCTGTGTAGGCACGCCGTATCCTGCTGGGTGTCCGGGCGCCTTTCAGACGGGCTGCAATGTGGACTTCCCCTGCGCAATCCCTATCGGCGGCTGTGAACGATGATTGAGCCTCGAGCGCGAATGATTGTTGCGTTCGCGCTGTGCCTCGCCGGCGCCTCCGCAGCGTTAGGCCAGGCGCGTCAAGCTGAGGTGCTGGGGATCGAGCAGTTGCGCTCGCTGTCTGCCAATCGCCCGGCGCGCACGAGCAGCCTGCGGCTTTCGTACGACAGCTTTCAGGAGCCCTCTGCCCTTAGCGCGGGCCGCCATATCCCTCATATGTTCCGCAGCGTGCTCGTGGACGCCTCGACGGGACGTTTCTCCATGGATCGTTCGATGGAGTTGGAGGACGGCGAGCATGACTTCGGCACGCAGACGGTCACGATCACGTTTGACGGCGAGGTGCAGGGGGCCTTTGCGCCCGATTCGATGATCGGGGTCGTCCAGGAAGGAACCGATGTCGACGGATTAACTGAGTCCGGACTCTGGACCGTGATGCTGCTCGGCGACCCGCAGCCGGACGGTCTGGGCATCGACGACCGCAGCCTGGAAAGCCTGCTGGCGCACGGGGCCGTTCGCGACCAGCTCGAGCCGGTGGCCGACAGGTCTTGTCACGTTGTTGATGCGTTCTACGAGGGCACCCGTTACGCCACGATTTGGCTGGATGTCGACCGCGGCCTGCTGCCGATGAAGTTCGTCGGCTACGGCGGGGACGGTAATGCGTCAACCACGACGACCGTTGACTCCGTGGCGTACCTGGAGGATGAGGGGGTGTGGTTGCCGCAGAGCTGGCGGACGGAAATCCAGGCCCGGGGCGAGACCTTGCGAAGCCAGACCATCGTCGAGCCGGAGTCGGTTCAACTCGATCCGCCGGTCGTCGATGCAGACTTCTGGCCGTACTTTCCCCCGGGCACGACGGTGACCGATCTCATCGCCGGCCAGACGTACCGGATCGCGGAATCGGGCGAGATCGGCGAGATCCTCTACGAGCAGGGCTCCGACGGCGAGTGGAGACGCGTCGCTCCCGAGCCGGCGGCGACGGACGCCGCGACCGAACACGCTGCGCCCCCGGACCCGCCGGCGGCCGATTCGTCACCGGCGGCGCCGATTGTCGCCAGCCTCAAGAAGCTCATGGAGTTCGCTCCGCGCGAGACGCAGGCCAGCCAGCCGGACCGTGGGCAGCGCGACCTCGCGGGGGATGCCACTGCGCCAACCAGCGCGACCGAGCTCGACGCCCCGAACTCCAAAGCTGCGGCGCCGCCCGAACCCGCCTCGCCCGCGCCGGCTGACGTCAAAGCCGTCGAGCGCTTCCGTGAGCCGGAACCGTCGCAGCCCGCCGAGCCAGGCGTTGCGGCCGATGGCTCGGCGCCGCAGCCGCGACCGGCGTGGCCCTGGATCGTCGGCGTTACAGCCATCGCGGCGCTGCTGGCCGTGGGCTACTATCTGTGGCGCCGAAACCCGGCATAGTGACCGCCAGCAAAAGGATCGCAACAATGAACACGAGGACTGGCTGCTTGCTTGGCGTCCTGGCCGTGGGACTCGCCTTCGCCGTCTGGCGGGCTTTCCTGTTCAGCCCGGCCCCGGGGCTGGGCCCGTATGCCGCTCAGGCAGCCAACCCGCCGCTGCGCACGGTCCCGGCGCCCGGCGTGCCGCCGATTGGCGATGATTATTCGCTGGTGGATGGCGAGCTCATTCGCCGCATCCCGGCTCCAAGCGCCGAAGCCCGCAACGGGCTGCTCAAGCAATTGCGCCTGGCACCTCAGGCGGATATCGTCGCTATCACCATTGTCTGGGACGCAGCCCCGCACTTCCGCTCCATGCAAGTGGGAACAGGGATCGTGTCTCGACGCCTGCTGCACGTGCTGACCAACTCGCTCGAGATTCCTCTCCACCGGCTGGAAGGGATCGACGTCGCGCGGAAGATTGGGCTGCCGGGAGACTGGGTGATCCGGAGGGATGCAGACCTGGACGCGTGCATGACGTACGTCGAGGAAGCCGTGCAACGATCGGGCCATCCGGGCTTTCACATCGCACGGCGAGTGCAGAGAGTGCGAGGCTATGACATGCGTGGCACAGCGCACCTCCCGGAGCAACCCGTCGCAATCCTACGCCCGCATCGGGACGTGTCGCCGGCGCCGGGCCAAGCGGGTACGTTGCAGCAATTCGGCCAGGCGCTCAGCGCAGCCATTCAGCGGCCGGTTTCCGTTCACGCCGAGCCGCAAGGCCTCAAGCTGACCTGGCAGGACAACTCCCACGCCTATCTCGACCTTGGCCCCGCCGTCAGCGACGCGATGATCGCGACTCTCCTCAAAGACGTCTCCGGCGCGTTGGGGGTGACGTTCGCCGAATCCGAGGTCGAAACGACCTGCTGGCGGCTCGAGATGGGCGAGTAGCGGCGCCGTCGGGTTGATGATCCAACGCACATGCGGGGCACCCTTGCGGCTCGCCGGACGCAGAGGTCCGGCGCTATACTTATCGACCAGCTTGTGGAGCGCCTGCGGGTCGCGCCGGCGGGCTCGCCGGAGCAG
>CAZDTB010000584.1:0-2967 GCA_964508075.1 uncultured Planctomycetales bacterium | reverse complement strand
GCAACACCTCGATGAGATCATCGAGCTCAACGAGATCGAATACCCCGCCGTACACGCAGCGGCCGTTGTTTCCAAAGGCGCCGAGCACAACGTCGCAGCGACGTGCGGCCTTCCGATCTGCGCGCAACGCATGCTCGCGCACGGCGTCCAGGATAACCAGCGAGTCAGCTGTTTTCGCCTCGCCGTGGCTCTGAAGCGAACTGGGTTGCCTATCGATATGGCGCTGGCGGTTCTGCGCACGTGGGCGTGTCGGAACCGACCCGCCAACGGCAGGCGCATCATCACGCCACTGGAACTCGAGTCCCAAACACACGACGCGTACAACCACAAGTACCGCAGCTTCGGATGTGAGGACGCGGCGGTGCAACCGTTTTGTGACCCCAATTGCCGAGTCCGCTCGCGCGCGGCGATGTCGCTGGACGATCCAGCCGACGCGCGCGGGCGAAACCGAATAGATCCCCCCACAAGGAGTACGACGATGTCCACCTCACCAGCCAACCGACCGATCAAGGAGTTCCGCGTCCGCAATCTGAGCCTGGCCATCTGGCAGAACGAGGGAACGCGCGACGGGCGACCGGTCACGCTGCACAGCATTACCCTGAACAAGCGCTACCGTGATCAGGAGACTGACCAATGGAAGGACAGCAGCTCGTTCTTCCCCGATGATCTGCCGCGTCTCCGCCTGCTGCTCGACAAGGCCTACGAGCACATCCTGTTGCGTGATACGAGCCCAGCCTCCAATCCAGACGAGCCAGGGGCTGAGTTCCCGCCGTCGGAATAGCCATCACGCGGGGAGATGTGACGCGCTGACCATTGCGTTTACCTCAGATGGGAAGCACGCGGATGCCAACGCAAGGAGTCGGCTTGCGTCCGAGGTAGGTCATCGGGTTCGCACGCGCAGCCGAGATGCGTCATGAAAGCACAGGGTTCACAAACATGCGCAGCGAATTGGCCGCCCCGGCCGGAAGTCGTCAGACCGCTGATGACGCCCACCGAGGCGGCCCAGTACCTGCGGCTGGATCAGACGGGGGCGCACACACCGGAATCGGCCCTCCGCACGTTGGACTACTGGCGAAACCGCGGCGAGCTCAAGGCGACAAAATACGCCCGCCGGATCTGGTACCGCAAGATCGAGCTCGACCGCTTCCTCGAAATCAAGACGGAAGATTGAAGGTTTGCGCCCGCTGGGTCACCCGGGTATACTGGCCGTCATGGTCAGTCGTCATTTGGTGGCCCATGGACCCGGGGAGGGTCCGGAGGCCCGATGATGGCGAAAGAAAAGGTCGGTATCTACCGAAATTACTATGGTCCAATTCCCAAAGATCGCTCGGGCAAGCCGCTGCCGAAGAGCCAGTGGCCGAAGAAGCGGACCCACAGCTGGGTCGTCCGCTGGTTCGGCTCGGATGGACAGCGGTACAGCAAGAGCGTCGCAACCCGAAAGGAGGCAGACAGACTCGCAGAAGAGGTGCAAGCGGATGTTCGTGCCGGCAAAGGGGATCTCCCGCAGGAGATGAGGTTGAAGGCGTTTGGCGAGATGTATCTGAAGATTCGAACCGGGCTCTCGGAGCGGACGCAGGCGGAGCATGAGCGGACGCTCAAGTTCCTTCGGCAGCGCCTCGGTCGCAACCGGGTCATCCACAAGATCACGCCGCTGGACGCCCGGCAGTTCATCAGTTGGTTTCGCAAGCGGAAGGTCAAAGGCAGGCCGATCGCGCCGGCGACCGCCAACAAGGTCCTGCGTGAGTGCCGCAGGATTTTCCGAGAGGCAGTCGACTGTCAGTTGATCCGTCATAACCCCTTCGACCGCATGAAACAGGAGCGGGTCAGCGATCCCCCTTGGCACCACGTGACGCCGGAGGAGTATCAGCGGTTGATCGAAGCGGCGCCGTCGCTGCGGTGGCAGGGCATGATCGCATTGGCTTACTGCTGCGGCCTGCGTGTCGGTGAGATCCTGAATCTCACGTGGCGCGACGTCGACTTCGCCGAGGGAAAGCTCCGCGTGGTCGCGAAACGCGGCGAGACGGACGTGCTCGATTGGACGCCGAAGGACAAGGACATGCGGATCCTTCCGGTGCCGGCGCCGGCGATCAACCTGCTGACGAAGTTGCAGCTGGACCCGTCCGCCGGCCAGATGTATCTGTTCGTGCTCGGCAAGGGGCCCAAGGTCGGCCAGCGAATGGGGCGGAACAACGTCTGGCGGGACTTCGATGTGATCCGTCGGCGTGCGGGTCTGCCCGAGTGCAGCATGCACGATCTCCGTCGGAGTTTCTGCACGAACCTCTCGCGGGACATCCCGATGCACGTGGTGCAGGAGCTTGCCGGTCACAGCGACATCCGCACGACCCGCCGCTTCTACGTGAAGGTGGAGCCGGAGTTGATGAAGCGCGCCTGCCGGGCAGTCGAAACGGCGCTCGCCGAAGCCGAGGAACCTGAAGATGGGTCCGAGTGACCAACTAATGACCAACTATGCAAGCTGGCATTCGTTTTTGGCCGTTTCAAGCGAAAAGGCCCGGACTCGTAAGTCCAGGCCCTGCAAGCACTTCCATCAAAAAGCGGGCGATCGGATTCGAACCGACGACGTCCAGCTTGGGAAGCTGGCATTCTACCACTGAATTACGCCCGCAGGCCGATTTCACGCCATTATCGAGGGTTACGGCCAACCGTCAAGACCGTTTCGATCCGTCTCGATACGCTCTGAGTCGTTTTCGCTCCGTTTCGTCGCGTCGGAACCGCGAGGAAACCGCGAGATTCCTGAGCCGGCGGGCAGCCCTAATGCTGGCACGGCTGTTCGTCGGTCAGAGCCCCGAGGACGCTGAGCCGACCGACGGCGTGGCGACAGAGGCGATGGCGGGGTCGGAGAGCGAGGGCGCGCCATAGCAGCACCGGGAGCATCCGGGCGATGACGACCCGCTTAACCGGACGTCGAGCGGTCCGTCGAGGCTGGCATCATGGCATCCACGGCCCTCG
>CAZDTB010000583.1:0-2977 GCA_964508075.1 uncultured Planctomycetales bacterium | reverse complement strand
TCGCGTGCACCGGGGCCGGCTGGGACTGGGCGTTCGTCAACGAGCAGAACAAGCTGGGCAACATCCACCGGACGCCGATCATCGAGCTGGCCAACTCAGCCGAGCAGCTCCGGTTCGGCCGCGACAAGTCCGAGCGGCTGCCCGGCTATTGCCGCCGCTGCAAGTTCCGCTTCATCTGCAACGGGGCCTGCCCGAAGGACCGCTTCCTGACGACCCCGGAGGGTGAACCGGGTCAGCTCTCCGGTGAACAGGCCGAGCTGATCGGGGTTGCAGCACACCAGCAGAAGCTCGGGCATGCGATCCAGTGCGTCGGCCTCCAGCAGATTGGCAAAGATGCGGTCCCGCAAAGGAATCGAGCGCAGCGTGCCACCGTCGTCGAGGCTCAGCGTGCCGACGTCCTTGAGCGGCTGCGTGATCCCGTCGCCGCCACGGCCGATGAAGCACTCCGCGCCGGCGTGGACGAAGAAGGCGACGCCCAGCGCCCCGGGCGGGTGAACACCGAGCTGGCCCTCATGCAGCATGAGCTATCTCACTCCGCTTTACCGCTGAGATCGCGGAGACCACAGAGAAAATGCTCAGTGAAGGTCATTGACCATCCTCCGTATTCCCTCCTTGAGCATCTTCACATTGAAGTTGATCAGTAATCCTACCGGGCAACCGGACAACTTGGGATACGAAAGAAGCTGAGCCTCATGAATCGGGATCAGCTTATCGACCACCTTCACTTCAACCACCACTAATTCCTCAACAAGCAGATCAATGCGATAACCGCAGTCGAGCTTCACGTCGCGATAGATGACCGGGAGTCCCTTCTGACGTTCAAATGCCAGCCCGCGCTGGGCCAGCTCGTAGGCTAGGCACGCTTCATAGGCTGACTCCAGCAACCCGGGCCCCAGCGCTCGGTGTACAGCAATCGCCGACCCGATAATTCCCTCGGTGATTCTGTCCGCTCTCTCCTTCAACTCCATCTCTGCATTCTCTGCGGTCTCTGCGATCTCCGCGGTGAATTCCTGCAGGGAGCCTACGGGATCACGATCGACCGTAGCGACAGGCCTTCTTTCATCACCTCGAACGCCTTGCCGATCTCATCCAGACTGAACCGATGCGTCACCTGTCGCTTCACATCGATCTTGCCCTGCGCGACCATCCGAATCAGCGGTACGTAGTCGACCGGACGACAGCCGAGCGAGCCAACTATCTCAAGCTCCTTGAACATGATCTTGCCGGCCACGATCGAGATCGTCTCGTGCGTGTAACCCACTACGCACAGTCGCCCGCCGACGCGCACGCACTCGAACGCCTCCACAATTGTCTTTGGATTCCCGATCACCTCCATGGCGATGTCGGCTCCGCCGCCGGTCAGCTTCTTGATCTCCTTGCTGACGCGCTCGACTTTCGTCGCGTCGATCGTCTTGGCCGCCCCGAACTCCAACGCCCATTCGAGCTTGCGCGGGTTCACGTCGACCGCGATCACGTAGCCGCCGGCTGCCGACGCCATCTGCACGGCGTTGATGCCGACGCCGCCGCAACCGAAGACCACCACCGTGTCGCCGGGCTTGACTTGGGCGCGATTCTTGACCGCGTGGTAGGGCGTGGAAATCGCGTCGGCGATGATCGAGCCCTGGTTCAGCGGAATCGCCTCGGGCAGGTCCAGCACGTCCTTGGCCGGCACCGCCACGTACTCGGCGTATGCTCCATCGAAGTGATTTCCGAGCATCTGCATGTTGGAGCAGATGTTCTCGCGCCCCTGTCGACACGCCGGACACCGACCGCACGTCAGCACGGCCGGAATCAGCACCCGCTGCCCCTTCTTGACGTTCGTGACGGCGGCTCCGGCCTTCTCGACAATGCCCGACGCCTCGTGCCCCAGCACGATTGGCGGCTTCTTGAACGTCGGCACGCCGTGCTCGATGTAGTGCAAATCAGTGTGGCACACGCCACAGGCTGCCACCTTCACCAGAATCTGGTCGTCACCGATTTGCGGGACGGGAATGTCTTCGATCTTCAGTCCGGCGTCTTTGCCGTGGAATACGACAGCCTTCATGGGTTGTTCCTTTCTACTATTCACCGCAGAGATCGCGGAGACCGCGGAGAACGACAGAGGTAGAGGCGATGCGCCGTACAATCGGCGGTCCTGGTGCGACCATTCGTGCTACCGTCTTCAATTCTCTCTTTGGCCTCTGCGCTCTCTGCGTTCTCTGCGGTGAAACTACGCGTGTTTCCAGTTTGGGCTTCGCTTCTCCACAAACGCCGCGATGCCCTCGTGCGCGTCCGACAGCTTCATCAACTCGTCGAGATACAGCTTCTCGACCTGTTCCAGGTGCGTCAGAAACTGCTCACGGGAGATCATCGCCGTGGCCCGCTTGGTCAGGCGGACGACCGGTCGTGACAGTTTGCGGATTTGCGCCATATACTCGTCGACCGCGGCGTCAAAGCCATCGACGGGATAGACCTGATTGACCAGGCCGATACGGTGCGCTTCGTCCGCCTTGATCGTCGCTCCTATCGCGTTCAGTTCGATCGCCTTCTTGATCCCAATCTGTGGTGGGAAGACGCACGCCGCCACCGGCGGCAGAACGCCGACCTGAACCTCGGGTTGGCCGAACTTGGCGCGTTCTGACGCTAGCACGATGTCGCAGAATGTCGCCAGCTCGCAGCCGCCGCCGAGCGCTGCTCGATCGACTACAGCGATCGTCAAGGCGTCGGTTGCGGCGAGTTTCCTGAAGATTCCGTGAAACTGCTGGATCATCTCGCCGACCTTCTCGGCGGTGTGGTCGGCCACGTCGACGCCGGCACAGAAGGCCTTGCCGTCGGCCCGCAGCACGATCGCGGCCAGATTGGTGTCCGCAAGTGCTGTTTCGAGGACGGCATTCAACTCCGCCATCATCGGGATGTGCAGGACGTTGAGCGGGGGGCGGTTCAGCGTGATCGTCGCGATGCCGTCCGTCACATCAACTGACAGAAACTCATAGTCACT
>CAZDTB010000582.1:0-2984 GCA_964508075.1 uncultured Planctomycetales bacterium | reverse complement strand
TTCCGGGAGGTGAAACTCACCTCTTTGGAAGGCTTCATGCAGGGGCGTTGCAGGCGGTTTTCAAAGAACGGGAGAAATACTTCTTGTCTGACTCGTAGTGGCACCTTTTGTATTTCTTTCCGCTACCACACCAGCATGGATCATTGCGGCCGAGGTTTGCCGCCTCTTCCGGCGGCCCGTGGCGAAACAGTCTCTTCAGCAGCCCCATGTCCCTCTGCCCTCGTTGTTGCTCCGTATCAGCGATCGTGCACAAACACTTCGCCATTTGCCGCTTGGGCGCGTACTCTCGGGTTACAACCGGACGCCTCAATCCAAACGGATGGCCCCGTTGGGGCACACTTCCACACAAGCCCCGCAACCGCAGCATTTCTCCGCGTTCACCTGGACGGCGGTCTCGTCCACGGTAATCGCCTCGGTCGGACAGAGCGCCTGGCAAGCCCCACACAGGGTACACGCTGCTTCGTCGACGCGCGCGACGGGGGGCAGGCGACCGGCGCGCTGCGTGGCTTCGCGTGACCTGACTCTATCGAGGTGCGCCACGGCAAGGGTGTCATCCTCCAGGGGGCTCAGCATCTGTGGCTTGGTCGACGCAGTGGCCCTCGGAAGGTTCGAGGGTGCCGCCGTTCGATCGCTCCTGTCAGCTCGGAGCACTCGGCACATGCCTCGGCCTGGCCCCCGCCCACGTCCCATTCCGCGGCCACCGCCACGCCCGCGACTGCGACCACCGGCGCCCAGCGGTCCCGTTGCGTCACCTCGCGGCATGATCAACTCCGCTTTCCCTGTGCCGCTTCGAGTTCTGCGATTCGTTTCCTGATCTCTCCGAGCGTGCCTTCAAAATGCTCCGCCTGAGCTTTCAATGCTTGCACTTCCTGCTCGGCCGAGGGTAGTGGATAGTATGGCGCGACATCGGAAACCAGTGGCGCGCCGGGAGCACCCATCGGATAGTACCAGTGGCGCCATCCGCGCCCTCGACCCCAGCCGCGCCCTCCACCCCAGCCCCGGCCCATGCCCCAGCCTCGGCCCTGCATCGGGCTCATGTAACCAGGCATTCCGTAGCCCGCGCAATACCCGGCTGCGCGTCCGGTCATTGGGCCCAGTCCAGCCGGGCCGGTTCCATCTCCACGTGGCATAGTGCTGCTCCTTGTTCAGAACGCCCCGGAATCCGTCACGCCTACTTCGCCCGTATCTAATGCCGCCGTCGGCGTGTGCGGCGACCTCTGCAAAACCAGGCTACCAACGTGACAACCCAGATGTCTCGCAATCACGGGGCATTTTGCCTTAAGTACAAAGAAGATGTCCTTGGGCACGTCACCAAGCGTCTCGTAGTTTCCCTGTCCCTTGGCGACGATCAGGTCGGCCTGGTCGAAGCGGCGCCGAAATTCCGGGCTGCAATCCTCGAGGATCGTGCCCGGCGCATCCGAGCCGTTATCGATGACCTCCACCAGCCCCGGAATCCCTGCAACCTGGGCATCGACGATCGTCGCGTCGTTGATCACCGGGGCGCCCCTGACGGCGAGCGTTACTTTCTCGACCGGCATCTGTTCGATCAGCAGCCGGTCGAACGCAATCTCCCCGGCGTTGTCAGCCAAGTAAAGGATCCTCCGAGCGCTCGAGACGGCCTCGGCGAACGCGCCTACGTCCCCGTTCAGCGGGGCCGACAAGGCCCCTTCGATCGCCTCAGACACGGACGATTCATCCAAACGGGCGTTTACACCCAGGTCGATGACGTTTCCGGCAATTGCCAGGCGCAGGGCCGTTTCCAACGGGCTGCCTGAACCACGAACGAGCGCCCGCAGTTTCGGATAAAGCTCCAGCGCCAACCGATTGTGGCGCTGCTTGATCTCACCGTACGGATCACGCTGGCGTGTCAGACGGCGAATGAGTCGATGAATGTGTTGTCCCATCGCCGGCGGAGATTGCCGCAAATCCATCGCGCTGGCGGCACGTAGAACCTCTCGGAGCAGCCGCTCATGAACGACCTCGTCGTCTGTCACCAAGCGCACAGAATCCAGCGCTTGGCGGACAAAGCACGGGATGCAATCGAAAAACGTCTTCATGAGCCCGCCCGCCACAAGCCGCCGTGGCGTCGACCTCCTCGAACACGTCGGCGCCGACCGCAGCAACCTGGCATTAAGAATGACTCGTCCAGCGATTGCCCGGCGAGGAACGCCCGCAGCACGTCTTCCACCGAGCCGCACGTCTGCGGAATCACCCGCACTCCGGCGGAACCCAACATCGCCTCAAGCGGCCACGAGACCGCGCCGCAGATCAGGACCTCCACGCCGAGGCCACGTATCTGCTCCGCTCGGGCCCCCAGCTGCGCTCCTGCGAGATCCGCTTCGCTTCGGTTAACCTCCGAGTTCCCCTCGACGTCCACCACGAGCAGGCGTCGAGCGACATCGAGCACGGGGGAAACCCGGCCGTCCCAGGTTGGGATACCCACTCTCATCAGCAAGAAAGCTGGCAAAGCGCGCGCCATGCGGGCCAGACAAGTCAGCTTTGCGAGATAAGCCTAGTTTCCAAAATCACTTATGCACCGGCAGCGCGTGCTCGCTGCAGCGCCACCTATTGCGAATTGCAATGGATCCGTGAGCAAGAACTGGCGAATTGCAATACTGCGTTTCCGGTGGATGTTGGCCATCAGGGCCCGGCAGCTCGATTCCCAGTGACTTGATCTTGCGAAAGAGCGTGCTGGGATCGATGCCCAGCTCCCGGGTCGTCCCACGTCCAGTCTTTCGGGTCAGATGAGCCCTCGCCCTCGACGACGGTGTCGTACTCGACCGCGAGGATGCCGCGCCCGCGCCGAGTCGTAGAAGAACTCGCGGGCACAGCTCGTCTCGTAGCCGGTCGGCTCCTGCTGCTGGTCGAGCTCGTACGACCCCCACAGCGCCCGCCAGAGCGGGCCGTGGCTGTGGTAGTACAGCGCCAGGTTGTCACCGGGCAGGTTAAAACCGGCCAGTGGTGGGCGGGTTAATACCGGCCAG
>CAZDTB010000581.1:0-2986 GCA_964508075.1 uncultured Planctomycetales bacterium | reverse complement strand
GGATCCGCCCGGTGCGCTGGCTGCGGGCGGCGGGCAGGGCGTCCACGTAGGTCCCGCGCAGCTTCTGCAGCTCGCGGTAATCGAGCATCAGGCTCGGCAGCGCGTGACCGGTCTCACGCGCCAGTGTCTCGAGCGTATCCGCGTCGGTCGATCGGGTGGTCTTGGTCTTGCGGACCACGCGAAACCCGAGCTTATCGAAGAGCACCTCGCCGAGCTGCTTCGGTGAGTCGAGATTGAAATCCGCGTCGGCGGCCTCGTGGGCCTGGCGGGTCAGTTCGTCGACGCGCGCCGTCAGTTCCGTGCCCATCTTGACCAGGAATTCGACGTCCAGGCTGATTCCGTTGATTTCCATCTCGGTCAGCACCGAGACCAACGGCATTTCAATGTCGCTGAACAGCTTCTCGCGGTCGGAGCCCTGGAGCTGCTGTGCGAACAGCTCCTGGAGCCGCCAAGTGTAATCGGCATCCTCGGCCGCGTATTCGGCGACCTGCTCGAGCGGGACCTGATCCATCGTCAGTTGGCCGCGGCCCTTGCCGATCAGGTCGCTGATCGGGATCATCGTGTGGCCGAGCAGATCCGCGACCAGCTTGTCCAGCTTGTACGAGGTGCGCGTCGGGTCGAGCACGAACGCCGCGATCATCGTGTCGAACAGCGGCCCGGCCACCGGCATCCCCGCCAGCCGCAACACCGTCAGGTCATACTTCAGATTCTGCCCGACCTTGAGCGTTTCAGGATCGGCAAGAACCGGTCCCAGCCGTTGCCGCACCGGATCCAGCGACAGCGGCTGGCCGAGGAAAGACCGCACCGGTACGTAGTATCCGCGACCAGCCTCCCACGAAAACGACAAGCCGACCAAATCGGCATCAATCGCGTTGACGCTCGTGGTCTCGGTGTCAATCGCGAACGCGGGCTGCTTTCTGAGCTTCGAAACGAATTCGCGAAATTGCTGCGGCGTATTAACAAGCTGATACTCCCCCTCGTCCGGCGCCCTCAGATCGGTCCGCACGGCGGACCCTACGTCGCTTCGTCGCTCAGTCGCTTCGTCGCCTTCTCCCCCTTCGTGCCTTCGTGCCTCCGTGCCTTCGTGCCTCTCGCCGGGCATCTGCTCCAATAACCGCCGAAACCCCAGCTCCTCGAAGATCGGTCGCACTGCCGACCAGTCGAAACGTCGGCAGTCCGCCTGTGGGAGATCGAGATCGATCGGTACGTCAGCGCGGAGCGTCACCAGTTGGCGCGTCAGGTCAAGATTCGGCGCGAATGCTCTCACGTTCTCAGCCTGCTTGGGCGTCAGCTCGTGGGCATGCTCGACCACGCCACGCGCCGAGCCGTACTTGGCGATCAGCTTGGCGGCGGTCTTGGGGCCGATGCCAGACACGCCCGGCACGTTGTCCACGCTGTCGCCGCTCAGCGTCTGCACATCGATTACCTGCTCGGGCCGCCAGCCCTTGGTCTCGAACAGCCGCTCGGGCGTGATGACCTCGTTCTTGCCGGGGTCGTACATCGCCACGCGCTCGGAGAGCAGTTGTTCCAGGTCCTTGTCTTTGCTCACCAGGAAAATGTCGAGGTCCTCGTCGGCGAACTGCTTGGCGATCGTGGCCATGATGTCGTCGGCCTCGAAGCGCTCCTTCCGCAGGATCGGGACGCCGACGGCCTCGAGAATCTCGACGATGCGGTCGGCCTGGGCCGGCAGATCCTCCGGCGGGGGGTCGCGGTGGGCCTTGTACTCGGGATAGAACTCCGTGCGAAACACGGTCTCGTCGGAGACGTCCATCACCATTGCCAAATAGTCCGGAGATCGGTCGCGCAGCAGATTGAGCAGCACTTGACAGAAGACGTGCGTGGCCCGCGTGGGCTCGCCGCTGGGCGCCGTCAGGTTGCCGACCCGGGCGTAGTACGCGCGGTAAATCTGAGCGTGACCGTCGATCAGGTACAGCGTACGCGTCATGCCATCATGGTACGTCGGCCGTTGGTGAGCGTCACCTGGTCGCACACGCAAGTGACCTGGACGATATAACCGTCCGCGATCGTGCAACGTGATTCGAACCCGAAGCGCAAGCGAGGGCCCCTCTGTGACTGCGTTGGCCGCCCGGTGGCCCTCGCTCGCGCTTCGCGTTCGGTTTACGCGGCGCGTTTTCACGCACGCCCGTATAGAATGCCAGCCAGGTGCCGCATGAAGGGAGACCCGCTCATGTCCGATCTAGATGCCTGGTCGCGGATCGAGTTGCAGCGGGGCGACATCACCAAGCTCGCGGTTGATGCGATCGTCAACGCCGCCAACAGCCGGCTCGTCGGCGGCGGGGGCGTCGACGGTGCGATCCACCGCGCCGCCGGCGCCGAGCAATTGCAGGCCGCCTGCCGGCAACTGGGCGGCTGCGAAACCGGCGACGCCAAGATCACTCCGGGCTTCAACCTCCCCGCCAAACACATCATCCACACGGTCGGCCCGGTCTACCGCGATGGTGTCCACGGTGAGCCGGAACTGCTCGCATCCTGCTATCGTCGCTCGCTCGAGGTCGCGCTCGAGAATAATGCGAAGACCGTCGCCTTTCCGGCCATCAGCACCGGCGTCTACGGCTACCCGTTCGACCAGGCAACCGAAATCGCCCTGCAAACCACGGCGACGTTCCTCGCGCAGAACGAACCCATCGAAAAGGTGACCTTCGTCTTCTTCGGACAGGCTGACTACGACGCGGCGGAGAAAATCATCGCGTGCCTGGGCGGGTAATTAAAAAAGGCCGCATATCGCGGCCTTGGAATCCGTAGAGAAAACGCCCTCGGTACTTACGGCCCGAGCAGTTGCTCGACCTGGTCGGCGAACTCGGTCCGCAGCTTGCTCATCGCGCGGGCCTCGAGTTGGCGGACGCGCTCCTTCGAAACGCCGAAACGCTGGCCGATCTGCTGCAGCGTCTGCGGTTCGCGGTGCTCGTCGATTCCGAAGCGCTGCCGCAGGATGCTGCTCTCGCGGTCATCAAGCGTATCGAGCATG
>CAZDTB010000580.1:0-2995 GCA_964508075.1 uncultured Planctomycetales bacterium | reverse complement strand
CGGCGGAGTTCCACCGGGCGGGCGGCTAATTCAGAGGTCGGACCATGACAGCCTTCGTCGTCAACCCGCGAATCATCTGGATCGGTGGCGAACTGCGCGTCCCGCCCTGAGTCAACGCTGAGAGAAACTGACGAGCAAGCGAAGACCCCGGCGAAAGCGAGCACGCCGGGGTCCTTTCTTATCGACCTGGTTTGAACCGCGTGGATCACAAACGTGGCGTACATGACCGACCAAACGCCGGAGATCGCCCTGGAGCAACGCAGCCCCACGTTGCAGCTGCTCACGCTGGCTCTGCCGATCATCGCCATGATGGTCTCGCGGATGATGATGGGGTTTATCGATTTCTGGATGGTGAAGTACCTGGGGACCACCGCCCAGGCCGCGATCTCGCCGGCCACCATGCTGGTCTTTACCGCCGCCTGCCTGGGGATGGGCATCGCCAACAGCATCCAGACGTTCGTCTCACAGGCCGTCGGCCGCAACGAGCCGGAGGTGTGCGGGGCCTACGCCTGGCAAACGCTCTACCTGGCGGCAATCAGCGGACTGGCCGTCTGGCCGGCCGCTCTCACCACGCCGGTCTGGTACGGCTGGATCGCGGAGGTGGCCGGTCACGACGCGGAGATGGCCGCCCTGGAGATCGCGTACACGCGGATCGCGCTGTGGTCGGTACCGTTCGCGGTGCTGAGCATGGGCTTCAACGCGTTCTTCATGGGGATCCAGCGACCGCGGGTCGCGCTGTTCGCCGTGATCCTCTCGTTGGTCGTCAACGTGACCGGAAACTACCTGCTGATCTTCGGCAAGTTCGGGTTCCCGGAGATGGGCATCGCCGGTGCCGCCGTCGCCACTGTGATCGGCTGGGCCGTGCGGGCGGCGTTTTTGGCCGGTGCGATGCTGCTGCCCGAGTTCGATCGGCGGTTCAACACCCGGCGCTCGCTGGCGTGGTCGTGGTCAAAAGTCCGCCGCATGCTGCGCATCGGAGGCCCGACCGCGGTCCAGTGGCTGGTCGATATCGGCTCGTGGCTGGTGTTTCTGTCGGTGATCATGCCGCCCTACGGCATCAACGCCGTCGCCGCCAGCAACGTCGCCCTGCAATACATGCACCTGTCGTTCATGCCGGCGATCGGGATCGGGATCGCTCTCTGCTCGCAGGTCGGCTTCGCGATCGGCGAGGGCCAGCCCGACAAGGCCGTCAGGCAGACCCGCGTGGCCATGCGGCTGACCGGCGTGTACATGGGAGCGGTCGGACTGTTGTTCGTCGTCGGCGGGCAGCCGCTCATGTGGCTGTTCAACAAGGACCCCGCCGTCATCCGCCTGGGGCAATGGGTGCTCGTCGGAGCCGCGGTTTTTCAGGTCTTCGACGCCATGACCATCACCTACATGAACTCGCTGCGCGGCGCCGGCGACACGCGCTGGCCCGCCGTGGTCGTCTTTCTGTGCTGCTGGGTGATTTTCGTGGGCGGCGGCGTGCTGGTGCGCAGTCTGTTGCCCGAACTCGGCCTGATCGGCCCCTGGGCAATGTGTGCGACGTACATCATTGTCCTCGGGCTGATGCTCCGCTGGCGCTGGCGGCACGGAAAATGGCGCCAAATCCGGCTCTTCAAGGAGGCCGCCGTCGAGAGCGTCGAGCCGACCGGTGAGTTGGCGGTATAGCCAGAAGGGCTCTAGAAAAGTATGCTGACTGATTCTGCAACTAACTGTGACGAAAGGACCCCTGGACGTGTCAATGTTTGAGCCGCTCCCGGCCAAGTTCAGCTTCCCCGAGTCCGAGCAGCGCGTGCTCGAGCTCTGGAAGCAGCACGACGTCTTCGCCAAGTCGCTCGAGCTGCGCCGCGACGGGCCGCGGTTCGTCTTCTACGAAGGCCCGCCCACCGCCAACGGCATGCCCCACCCCGGTCATTGCCTGACGCGGGCCATCAAGGACCTGTTCCCCCGCTACAAGACCATGCGCGGCTGTCTGGTTGAGCGCAAGGCGGGCTGGGACACCCACGGCCTGCCGGTCGAGATCGAGGTCTGCAAACAGCTTGGCATAAATTCCAAGGAGGAGATCGAAGCATACGGCCTGGACAAGTTTGTGAAGTGTTGCATCCAGAGCGTCTTCAGCTACGTGCGCGAGTGGGAGGAGATGACCGACCGCCTCGGCTTCTGGATCAACCTCGACGAGGCCTACGTCACCTATCACCAGAGCTATGTGGAAAGCGTCTGGTGGGGTCTCAAGACGTTGTTCGAGCGCGACCTGCTGTATCAGGGGCACAAGGTCGTCTGGTGGTGGGCCCAGGGCGGCACGGCCCTCTCGGCCGGCGAGGTCGGCGAAGGCTACCGCACCGTCGAAGACCCCAGCGTCTACATCCGCTTTCCACTCGTCCCAACACCTCGAGGATTCACTGGGAAACCGAGCTCCTCTGGGGGACCGACCTCCGGTCGGTCAGTGACAGGCCAGAGGCCTGTCCCCCATGAACAACTGGACTCTTCAAAGCGCGTGAGTCTGCTGGTCTGGACCACCACCCCCTGGACATTGATCAGCAACCACTTCGCGGCGGTTCATCCGCTGTGTGATTACGCGCTCGTGCACGACCAGACCAGCAACGAGTATTTCTACATCGCCTCCGACCTGGTCGAACCGATCGCCGAGAAGGTCAAGCACGAGTTCGAGACCGTCGCGACCTGTCGCGGCGAGAACCTGCTTGGCCTGCGCTACGTCCCGCCGTTCGACTGCTACCACAAGACCATGGCCAATCGGACCGCAAGCTTGAAGGAGGGTGGCGAAGCCCATGTCGGCTGGCGTGTCCTGCCGGGCGAGTTCGTCACACTCGACACCGGCTCGGGCATTGTGCACCAGGCCCCGGCGTACGGCGAGGTGGACTTCGAGCTGTTGCAGGAGGAGCGCGGGCGCTTCGCTGATTTCGACGCGATCCCGCTGATCAACGCCGTCGGCCCCGACGGCAACTTCACCGACGAAGCCCCCGAGCAGTACCGCGGCCGCTGGGTCAAGGACTGC
>CAZDTB010000579.1:0-2998 GCA_964508075.1 uncultured Planctomycetales bacterium | reverse complement strand
CTCCGCCAGCGTGAAGCTGGCGGACTTCGGCCTCGCCCGCATGATCACCGCCCAGACGCGCGTCACGCTCGGCGACTCGATCCTCGGCACCCCCGAATACATGAGCCCCGAACAAGCCCGCGGCGACTCCGAGATCGACCACCGCAGCGACCTCTACTCCGCCGGCGTCGTCCTCTACGAGATGCTCACCGGCCGCACGCCGTTCCGCGCCGACACGCCCAGCGCCGTGATCCACCAGATCCTGCACGCCGACCCACCGGAGCCGCGGACGTTTAACAAAGATGTCGATCCGGTCCTGGCGAGCTTGTCGCTGCGCTTGATGGCGAAGGAGCCGGAAGACCGTCTTGCATCCGCCGCCGAAGCGCTCGGAGCACTTGACGCGGACGAACCGGTGCGTTTGCCGCGGGGGCCGAGTCGGCGATGGAGCCGGCATCTCTTGACGGGCGCACTGGCTCTGGTGTTGCTCGTGGCGGTGGGCTGGTGGTTGATGCCGATGTCTGCACCGCAGACGAGGACGGTTCATGACGTGGAGGTCCATCCAAGCTCGCCCAGTACCGTACGCGCGATTTACCGCGACAGGGCGGATTGGGAAACCTTCCACAGGTTCCCCAAGACGGTTGTGCTGAGCGATGCGGTACTGGTGGACTTGGACGGCTCCGGCAAGCAAGCGGTCATTGTCGCATCCGAGACACCGCTCGATGATGACGACAGGAGCAGGCTCGTCGCGTTCGGCTCAAACAACGATGAACTCTGGCGCTTGGATTTCTGCCAGCAGTTCCATTGGCCCAATGACGATGAGCCCATGGAATGCTGGCCGGCCGTGCGACTCGCCGCGGACGATCTGGATGGTGTGCCCGGCGACGAAGTCGCGGTGGCCGCGTATAATTCGGAACAATACGCTGCGCGGATCTCGATCGTCGACCCTCGAACGAAAGCCGTCCGGTCAACGTTCTGGCATATGGGGCAGATCCGCGGGATTATGGTGAAGCAGGATTTCTTTGAAGGCACACGGCCAGCCATCGTGGCCTGGGGGGTCAACAACAAACTGGACGGATTCGACAAGGAAACGGACGGATTAGACAAAGAGCTAGATGAATCTGAAGATCGGCGGCCGGGCGACGATGTGCCGGTTACCGGCTGGGACATCGTGCCGGTGGTCATGATTCTCGATCCGCAGAACATGGACGGTCTCGGGCCGCCGCGTACGAATCGCATGCCGGGCATCAAGGGAGTGCTCCCACACGCGTACGGCTGCCTCCAGTTCTCGCAGTCCTATCAATCGGGATATCGGGCACCCGAGGCACCCGAGGCAGCGAAACGCAGGAGCCCGCTCGACGGCGAGATCGCCTGCATCGCCTACGTTTCACGAATCAGGGGTTCTGAGCATGCAGATGGAGGTCCTTGGTTCGAGGTGGTAATTGATCGACGCGACCCTCAGGGCAAGAAAGCTCCCGGTGGGGCCAAGCTCAAGCTCGATCGAGCACTGAATTTCCGGCAAAAGACGGCCCTCAGCGGCGAGCGACACCGTGACGACGAGTACTGGCGTGACTTTTGGCACCCAATCATCCAGAACGGCGAATGCGTGAACCACTAAGCCATAGTCCGCCGCGGACGGAGTCCTGCTTCATCGCCCCGATCCAGGACAACGCTGGGCCGAGATCGGGGTCCCGGCCCAGCTGATAACCGCATCGTGAGTGTTCTCGCTCAGTCTACGGACACGAGTTCCCGTAGTTGGCGAGCAGTCGTGCAAGGTCGGCCAGATCCACGTCGTGATCGTTGTCGAGGTCACCGGTGAGATCCGTCTCGAGCGCACACGGATGAATGGTGCCGGCCTTCCCGTCCGCGCCCGGATACATCCACGTCAACGAGGGGAGGCCCCCGTATACCTTGACGTGCTCGTTATCCAGCGCGAAGTCCGAAGTGTCGTCGCACTCGATGGCGATGCGGCCGCCGGCGCCGCCGCCGGAATTGTGGATTCCGTTGCCACCGTTCGCCCATATGTATCCATCCCCGACCAGCGCGCCGGCGATTAACCAGATGCTGCCGCCCGAGCCGCCGGCGCCGTCCGTTTCCTGCCCATCTTGGCCATCGGCTCGGATGGCGCCTTCGCCTTCGATTGTGAGCGTGCCACCGACTTCGAGCCGGATCGCGCCGCCGCCGGCGCCGCCCCTGGTGGGATGCATCCAATCTGCGCCGCCACCGCTGCCAAGCTCTGTCGGCTCGACCAGCCATCCATACGCCCGACCACCGAATGACGGTGCCCAGCCTTGAAACCCGTTGCCACCAACTCCCCCATAGCTGCCGCCGCCGCCGGACTCGCCGGAGGATGTACCCGCGCCCTCTCCGTAGGCCGGGTGGTTAGGCTCGTTCGGGTCGTCCTGGCGGTACGCAGCGCCGTCAAAACCCAGGCCCGAGACATCGATCGAGCTGGTCTCGTCGATCAGTACATAGGTTGCGATCGTCAGATCGAGCGTGTGCACCTGCGTGTCCACGTTATCGGTATGTTTCACCGTGCCGCCGTTTTTTACTTCAAGGCTGTTGAAGGCGTGCGCGCCGTCGATTGTGACGTTACAGCCGTCGACGACAACGTCTTCGCCGTCGCACGTGGTGTCGTTTGTATCGATAGTCGCCTCCTCGCAAAAATAGCAGGGTTCCGAACACGGTTGCGCGCTTGCCGGAACGCTGGTCAGCATCAGCACGCCCAACAGAACAGTGATTGCAGCAGTCAGACTTGGGAGAGATCGGGTGTTTCTCATGGTCATGCCTCCTTCGGCTTGTTACCTGTCCAGAAGCGGCGGTTTCCGACGGTCGGAAGCCTGGCTTGCGCTTCCCGTTCAGTCTCACTACGCCGTTTGCGCGAGAATTTGGCGGGAAAAGGCAGAAAAAGGCACGAAGGCACGAAGAGCAAGTCGGACGGCCGGTCCAGGGCCCGGCCGCTACGGCTGACGGCTGATGGCTGCCGACTGACAACTGATAACTGACTCCTGAACGCTGAAGG
>CAZDTB010000578.1:0-2999 GCA_964508075.1 uncultured Planctomycetales bacterium | reverse complement strand
CCAACGCGAGATTCGAGGCGTGGCCAACGGCCAGCCACGGTCAACGCTCGTACGCACAACCTCGCGAGACCGTTTAGCTCTTGTCCTGCCGCCGGCCGATCGGTATCGTGGAGTTGTCAATCGTGACCGTGTCGTCAAGTCGCATCAACGGCGTTGGGGACGGGACGCAAGCAATGAAACCAGGAGGCTCCCGCAGCGGGTTCACACTGATCGAGCTGCTGGTCGTCATCGCGATCATCGGCCTGCTGCTGGGGATCCTGCTGCCCAGCCTCAGCCGCGCCCGCGCCAAAGCCCGGGCCGTCGTGTGCGTGTCCAACATCAAGCAGACCGGCCACGCCTTCTTCCTATACGCGGAGGATTACGGCGTGCTGCCCGGCAACGTGTGGCACGGTGAAGACATGAACCTGGACTGGTGCGGCCTGGCCAACGACAATTATCAGGAACACGAGGACTGGTACGAGCACCCGATCGAAGCGTCCGTGTTGTGGTTCTACATGGGCCAGAACGACGCGATCCTCGAGTGCCCCACGGAACAGCGGGAATCCAACAGCATGTTTGACTACTGCGTGCTCTCCCGCATGGCCGGTGCCAGGACCGATCTTCCCTGGAAGATGACCTACCCCAAGGACCCGGTGCATCCCCGGAGGTCGCGCTACTACTTCCCCGCCATGCTGCTGCTCGTCGAGGAGCACAGCAAATGGTACAATGCAAACCCCGACGACGGGTTCTGGTCAAACCTGGACCAGTTCACCGACCGGCATGAGGGCGACGCTACCGTCGCCTACCTCGACGGCTCGGCCGGGCGCTTCAACGCTCCCAAGGGGCCAAACACCGATCTTGAGGAACGTCAGGACCTTAAGGCCAAGCAGCTGGTCATCCTGGTCGGCGACGAAAAGTACTCGATGTATTCGGAGCGAGGAGAAGACAACTATATGGGCTGGATCAACCAGCCTCACTACTGACGCGCTGGTGCATGCGCTCGCTGGTGCGAGATTCCCATCTCGCACTCCCGGTCGCCTCGGCCGGTGCAAGCCCCGGCCCTCCGCGGTTCCTCGGCCAGTGCAGCGCCCGGCCAGCAGCACCTCGGCCGGTGCGGGGCCCGGCCGCTACATTACATGCTGGTGCGAGATTCCTATTTCGCACCAGCTAACTCCGTCACTTCGTCACTTCGTCACTACTTCTGATTCTCCAGTGCGGCCAACTCGTCGGCGACGGCTTTGACGACGAACTCCACCGCGCTGTCCGGCGCAAGCTTCTGTTTGACGTCATCCCGCCGATGACTGACCTCGACCACCCCGTCCGCCAGACTCTTCTTGCCCACCACCATCCGCAGCGGAATGCCGATCAGGTCGGCGTCCTTGAACTTGAAGCCGGCCCGTTCGTCGCGATCGTCGAAGAGCACTTCGATCTTTGCCTCCACCAGCTTGTCATGAATCTCCGTCGCGGTCTGCACCACCTGCTCGTCGCGCGGATCGAGCGCCAGCACCAGCACCTCGAACGGCGCAACCGACATCGGCCAGATCACGCCGTTGTCGTCGTGATGCGCCTCGATCGCGGCCGCCACGATGCGGTTCAGCCCGATCCCGTAGCACCCCATGATAAACGGCTGCGCCCTGCCGTCCTTGTTTAGAAAGGTCGCGTTCATCGACTCGCTGTACTTGGTCCCGAGCTTGAAGATGTGACCGATCTCGATCGCCGTCTTCAACTGCAGTGGCTGGCCGTCGCCGGTCGGCGAGAGATCGCCGTCGATCACGTTGCGGATGTCGGCGACGACGACCTTGTCGCCCTCGATCGGGAAATCCACGCCGGGGTTGACGTTCTTCACGTGGTAGTCGGTCTTGTTCGCACCGGTGGCGGCGTTGTGCATCGTGGACACGTCGCGGTCCACGATCATCAGGTCGGCCCGTTCGGCTAACCCTTGCGGACCGGCGAAGCCCACCGCCGCCCCGGTCAGCTCCTCGATCGATTCGGGCGTGGCCAGCTCGAACTCCAGCAGTAGCTCGTCCTCGAGCGACTCGCGGACGACTCGCTCCAGCTTGTGCTCGTTGATCTCATGGTTGCCGCGCACCAGGGCAACGACCCAGCCGGTCCACTCCACATCCTTGTGCTCGACGCGCTTCAGCGCTTTCACGTCGTAGATCAGCGTCTTGATCATCTGCTCGGGCCGGGTGCCCATGAAGTTGCAGACCTCTTCGACTCGCCCGACGCCCGGCGTGTGAACCTCCTCCATCTCCTGCAGCTCTTCCGGCTGCGTGGGAATCGGGGCCGCCGACGCTCGCTCCAGATTCGCGGCATAGCTGCCGTCATCGGTCATCACGACCGAGTCCTCGCCTGCCGGCGTCAGCACCATGAACTCGTGCGAGACATCCCCGCCGATCGCGCCGCTCTCCGCCTCGACCACGATGTACGGCAGCCCGCTGCGCTGATAGATCCGGCAGTAGGCCTGATACATGTTGTCGTACTCGGCGTCGAGGCTTTCCTTGTCGACGTGGAACGAGTAGGCGTCCTTCATCAGGAACTCGCGCGTGCGCAACACGCCGCTCTTGGGCCGCGCCTCGCCGCGGAACTTGGTCTGGATCTGGTAGAGATTGATCGGCAGTTGCTTGTAGCTGTTGAGGTACGCCCGGGCGGTCTCGGTGACCACCTCCTCATGCGTCGGCCCGAGGACGGTGTTGGGCCGCCAGCTTCCGGGCGGGCCGCCCAGCCGCAGCAACAGCTCGCAGTGAGCAGAGGGATAGGTTGCGGGGGCCAGGGCGACGATGGGCTGCGAGTAGAGACAGAAGCGTCCTTGTTCCAGGGTTTCTCTCAGCTCGGCGGCGCGGCGGATCTCGTTATGGCGGCGGGCCGGTTCGCTGTTCTGTCGATGATACACGTGGACCTGGTTGCGGCCCAGATCCTTGGCGGTGTAGCAGGCCACATCGACCTGGGAAAGAAGCTGGCCGACACTTTCGGTTGCGGCCGTGATGGGGACCAGGCCGATGCTGACGCCGATCTGAAAG
>CAZDTB010000577.1:2146-3019 GCA_964508075.1 uncultured Planctomycetales bacterium | reverse complement strand
GGCCGACAAGTGGGTGTCGAGACCGAAGTCGAGAACAGCGAAGTCGTGGCGGAGAATCTGGCACCGGATCAGAAGATCGTGGTGACCCGGGATGATCTGGTCATCACCGTGGCGCCCGACGAGCGCGGCCGGTGCACGGTCTGCGTGACCGGAAAGCGCCACTCAGACATGAAGCTGCGCCGCATCGGCGAGGAGGTCGCCGGCCGCATCGTGCAGCAGTTCGCCTACAACAAGCTGCTCACCGAACTGAAGCGTCGCAATTACTCGGTGGTGGAGGAGCAGGTTCTGAGCGACGAGTCGGTGCGCCTGCGCGTGCGGCTGTAGCCGCGGCCCAGTAGGAGTGTCGTCATGGAACGACCGGAATTTGACATTGTGATCGGCCGGAACGGAAAGGTCACCGTGGAAGTGAAGGGTGTTAAGGGACCGCGCTGCCTCGACTACGCCGACCTGATTCAGGAGATCGTCGGGTATGAGGAGGAGCGGAAGCTGACGGTCGAGTACTACGCCCCGGATACCAAAGTGCGCATCGATACGCAGGTGCACGACCGCCTGTGCGACTGACCGGCGACCTGGTCTGTGAGCTGGCCATGCAGTGTGTGAATTGCAGCTTCGAGAACATGCCCGGCATGTCGGCGTGCGCCAGGTGCGGCAGTGTGCTGCAGTTCGGCGAGGCTTGCATCGAGCCGCCACGCGCGTCGAAGGGGCGCATCGCCACGCGCGTTCGGCGGATGTGGCATCCGTTGCGCGATGGCATCGGGCGGGTTCGCTTCTCGCGTCGGCAACTGACGCTGCTGCTGCCCGAGCCGGTCTCGTGGTCGGCCCTGCTGTGGTCGATCATCCCCGGTCTGGGGCACTTGAAGACCCGCCGACCGG
>CAZDTB010000577.1:0-2136 GCA_964508075.1 uncultured Planctomycetales bacterium | reverse complement strand
CTGGTGCATTCTCTCGGCGTGGCTGATCTTTCTGCTGCTCACCATTCTCAGTCTGGGCACGGGCTGGCACTTCTTTTTTCGCAACCTGATGGTCGTGACGCACGCGGTGGCGGTCGTGTCGCTGTTTGCGGCGAGCTTGAGCTACCACGGCCTGATCGTGCGGGCGCTTTTCGGGTTGGTTGTCTTCATCGGTTTGAACCTGCTGCTCTATCGACCGGTCGTCTGGGCGTGTTCGCGCGCGTATGTGCTCCTGCCGGTGCCGCGAATCGGCGCCAACGACGTGGTCGGCCTGGGTGACGTGCTCGTGTGCGAAGGTCCGTGGATGCGGTCGGCGACGTGGCGGCGTGGCGATCTGGTGGCATACCGCGTCGAGGCGCTGCAAGAGAGCAACTATTACGTTCGCGCGGGACTTGGTCTGGACCGGATCGTCGCGGTGGCCGGCGATCAGGTCCGGTTGACGAAGGGCGAGCTGTACGTCAACGGCGCGCCGCCTCCCGAAGACAGCGGACCGCTCGGTCTCCCGCCACGCACGGTTGATCTCGAATTGGAGGTCAGCGCCGGTCACTATCTGATCCTGCCGACGTGTCTGGATGTAAATTTGGCCGGGGACGCTCTTCAGCGTCGGCGGATCTACGAGCGACTGATGCGCTCGGTGAGCGTGGTTGGCGAAGAGAACATCGTCGGCCGGATTGTGTTTCGGCTGCGCCCGCTGAAGCGCTTCGGCTCCGTAAGGTGATTGAACCATGCCTGGACGCTTTGCAAACCTCGAATTCGACGACCAGCAGCAGCACGCGGAACATCGCGAGCTGGAGACGCGCGCGCAGCAGTACACGCGCGGAGACGCGGCCGAGACTCTGCTGACCCAGGCCAGCGGCGAGTATCACTGGGGTCAGTTCGAGTCGGCCCTGCGGCTTTACACGCGCGCCCTGCGGGAAGACCGGACGCTGATCCCGGCGTGGGTCGGCCAAGTGCAGATGCTCGTTCAGCTCGGCGAATGCCACGAAGCCCACCTCTGGAGCGACAAGGGGCTCGAACTCTTCCGCAACAACGGCGAGCTGCTGGCGGCCAAGGCCCAGGCCTGCACGCGGCTGAACGACTTCAAGTCCGCGTCGGCCTGCAGCGACGCCTCGCTGGCCGCCCCGGGCAGCTCCCCCTGGCGCTGGATCGCGCGTGGCGAGGTATTGCTTGCCCGGCGACAGAAGTTCGCCGCCGAGTGCTTTCAGAAGGCGGTCGCCGAGCCGGCGGGCGAGTGGTTTGACCACGTGGTGATCGCCCGGGTCCAACTCTATTACGGGCGCGTCACCAACGCGCTGCATGCGCTCAAGCAGGCCCTGGAGCTGGAGCCGACGCACGGCTACGTCTGGTTCGAGATGGGCAACTGCCAGCGGGCGCTCGGGTTGGTGCCGGCCGCGGCCGAGAGCTATCAGCGCTGTCTCGACCTGCGGGACGACTATGTGGAAGCCGAACACGCGTTGGAGTCCTTATCGGGTGGCTCCTCGTTATTCGCACGCTTACGCCTGATTTTTGGCGGACGGAGGCGGCCATGACCATCCACACGCTGCTGCGCACGGGGCGGCGGCACAACGCCAGTGACATCCACGTCGTCGTGGGTCTGCCGCCGCTCTTTCGCCTCGACGGCGAGATCATGCCGGCCAAGGGTGAGCCGATCACCCCGGACGCCGCCACGGCGCTGGCGTTCGAGTGCCTCAACGATGACCAGCAGACCCGGCTGAAGCGCGACTGGCAGCTCTGCTTCTCGACCACGTTCGGCGAACGCGACCGCGCGCGGGTCACCGTCTACTATCGCAACGGGTTGCCGGAGCTGTCCTTGCGGCTGAGCGAGCCCGCGATCCGCAGTCGGGAAGAGCTGCGATTGCCGCCGATCATCGACGAACTGGCGCGCCGCCCGAGCGGATTGATTCTGATCACGGGACCGACCGGCGTCGGCAAGACCACGACGTTTCACTACCTGATTGACCGCATTAACAGCGAGTGCCGCAAGAAGATCATCACGATCGAGGACCCGGTGGAATACACGCATTTCTCGAAGCGCTCGCTGGTCGTGCAGCAGGAGGTCCTGACCGACGTGCATTCATTCCGGCAGGCGCTCGTGCACGTCCTGCGGCAGAGATCGGA
>CAZDTB010000576.1:0-3020 GCA_964508075.1 uncultured Planctomycetales bacterium | reverse complement strand
ATCACTCATGTGGCCCAGCCGCCCTCGGCTGGGAGTCCGGTGGTCGGCGTCCGCAGCGCACAGCCGAGGGCGGCTGTGCCACAATCTGTCAACGGACTGTTAACCTCCACTCCCCTTTAACCTCCAGCGCCCGGTCGCGCGCGACGGCTGGCCCGCGAATCGAACTGGCTATAGACTCAGGCGACTGCTCCGAGAAAGCTCCTGATCCGAGGTGTGGGCATGAACGTTCTGGTAATTGGGTCGGGCGGCCGCGAACACGCGATCTGTCGCTCGTTGGCGCGCTCCCCGCGACTCGACAAGCTCTTCACCCTCCCCGGAAACGCCGGCACCGAGAGCCTGGGAACCAACGTCCCGGGTGATCCAAACGATGTCGAGCTCGTTTTGTCGGTGGCTCGGAGGGAGAACATCGACCTGACCGTAATCGGGCCGGAGGATCCGCTCGCAGCGGGCATGGCCGACGCGCTCCAGCAGGCCGGACTGCGGGTCTTCGGGCCAACCGCGGCGGCCGCCCGACTCGAGGCCGACAAGGCCTACGCCAAGCAGGTCATGCGGCTGCGCGCCATTCCAACCGCCGAGGCCCGCGTCTTTGATGACTACGAGCTTGCCCGCCAATACATCTCCACCCGCGACGAGGCCCTGGTGGTCAAGGCCGCGGGCCTGGCCAAGGGCAAAGGCGCGATCGTCTGCGACGATCCCTCTGACGCGATCATCGCGGCCGAACGAATGCTCCAGCAGCACGTCTTCGGCGACGCCGGCCGGAAGATCGTGGTTGAGGAGCGTCTGGAAGGTCGCGAAGTGTCGCTGCTGGCGATCGTCGCCGGTCGCACGATCTGCGTGCTCGAACCCTCGCAGGATCACAAGCGCCTGCTCGACAACGACGAGGGTCCCAACACCGGCGGGATGGGCGCGTTCTCACCGACCGACACGATCGACGCCGACACACTCCACTTCATCGAGCGGCACGTCTTGGTGCCAACCATCGATGCGCTCGTGCGCGACGACGTGCACTACTGTGGCGTGCTTTACGCCGGGCTGATGCTGACCGCCGCCGGGCCTAAGGTCCTCGAGTTCAACTGCCGCTTCGGCGACCCGGAAACGCAGGCCCAGCTCCCACGGATGAAGACTGATCTGCTGGACGTGCTCGACGCCGCCGTCTCCGGCACGCTCGACCAGCTCGACGTCGAGTGGGACCCGCGCCACGCCCTGTGTGTCGTGATGGCCTCGGGCGGATACCCGGACAAGTATCCCACCGGCCTGCCGATCACCGGCCTGCCCGACGACGCCGACCGCGACGACCTCGCCGTCTTTCACGCCGGGACGAAGCGCGCGGACGATGAGATCGTGACGTCCGGCGGCCGCGTGCTCGGAGTGACCGCACTGGGCGACACGCTCGCAGACGCCCGCCGACTGGCCTACAAGACGGTCGAGCAGATCCACTTTGAGGGTGCACACTACCGTCGCGACTTGGGACAGTAGGACCACCCCCCGACTTGGACGAGACTGGTGCTCCGTCACGGCTTATCTCGCCGGTTGTGTCGGCCGGGCCCCGTACGGGCCGGGCCGACCTGTCATCGTCGGGTGCCAGCACATTGCCTGTACATGCACGCCCTCGCGCGTAGAATGCCTGCAGCGGTGAACGCACGACCCCGGAACGACCCGCAACACGGACAGCTCTCATGATCTCAATCGGTGACATCCATGTCTTCGTGCACGACTTCGAGGCCGCCCTGCGGTTCTGGACCCAGGGGCTCGGGTTCGAGGTCGTCGAGAAGGAAACCTCCCCCGTCAGCGCCTATGCCCTGCTCGAATCCCGCAGCGCCGGGCCGGCAATCCACCTGTTCGGCGGCGCCGAGCCCTGGCCCGAGGGCACGCGCCCGCCAGACGGCACCCGCCCGGCCATCCGCCTCGACATGGTAACCTCCGACTTCGAGGAAACGCTGGTTCGCCTGATCGAAAGCGACGGCAAACAGCTCGGCGAGATCGATACGTACAACCAATCGCGCGTCGTAACCATCGCCGACCCGGACGGCAACACGTTCGAGTTGCTCGAAGTACCCGAGGACACGGGTGAGGCCTAGGCCGAGCGCCGGAGACGAGACCAGGATGAAACTCAAGCTACACAACCTGATCTTCATCGGGATGGCCGTCGGCGTCGTGGTGGGCCTCGGGCTGTGGTATCTGGGACGAGCGGCCGAGCAGGTCGACGATCCGCAGCGCGCCGCCACGCTGCAAGCCGTGTTCGACCACACGTTGTGGTGGCTGAACCTGCTGGGCCCGACAATCTTCATCAGCACGCTGAAGATGATCATCGCGCCGCTGATCTTCGCGAGCATCGTGGCCGGCGTGACCAGCCTGCCGAGCATGAAGGAACTTGGCGCCATCGGTTGGAAGACGCTGGCGTACTACCTGATTACGACAACGGTGGCTGTCGTGATCGGGCTGGCCTGCGTGCTGACGATCCAACCCGGGAAGAGGGCCGCGGCCGACAAGGTGCGCGCGGACCGCGCGCAGGAGCTGGCCGTCCGGCGGGGCGAGTTCTTCGAGGCCAAGGGAGTGGCGGCGTTGCGGACGGACGGCGAACCCACGGCGGACTACCTCACCTGGCTGGCACAGCAGGAAGGCAAGCACTACGCCATCGGCAGCAGCGCGGCCGAGTTCGGCAAGCTCGCCCTGGCGCAGGAGCGCACCGCCGGCGACATGTTCAAGCAGGACATCGTCCTGCCGCTGTTGACGAACCCGTTCGCGTCGCTGGCCGCGAATCCGCCGAACGCGCTGGGGCTGATCTTCTTTGCGCTGCTGCTCGGAGTGGCGTGCACCGTGGTCGGCGAACCGGCCCGGCCCGTGATCGGTTTTTTCCACGGCCTCAACAGCGTAATCATGCGCCTGACGCATTGGATCATGTCGATCTCGCCCTTTGCCATCGCGTGCATCGTCGCCTGGCTGGTGGCCGACAAAGGCCCGATCGTGTTCGTCAACCTGGGTTGGTACTGTGGGACGGTGATCGGCGGCATCGCGATCCA
>CAZDTB010000575.1:0-3031 GCA_964508075.1 uncultured Planctomycetales bacterium | reverse complement strand
GCGAAGATGACGCCCGGCGATCTGTTACCGGGCGCGGGCGAATTGTTGAAGGAGCTCCGGCTGCGTGGGGTAGCCGTCGCGGTGGCTTCGTCGAGTAAGAATGCCGCCGCGGTCATCGAACGATTACGGATTCGTCCGCTGCTGGATGCGCTGGTGGACGGCAACCACGTGTCCACCTCGAAGCCCGATCCCCTGATCTTCCTCCAAACGGCCAAGCATCTGGGCGTTCCACCGAGACGATGCGTGGTGGTGGAGGATGCGGCCAGCGGCGTCGAGGCGGCCCTGGCCGCGGGAATGTGGGTCGTCGGGCTGGGGCCGGCGGAACGCGTCGGACGCGCCCACCGCGTCAAGCCCACCATCGCCGCCGTCAGCCCTGACGAACTACTGGAACTCCCGGAGGGCTGATCGGTGCAATCGCCTGAGTTCGACGCTCCCCGCGGTTGGTCGCCTGTCACAATCCTCTATAATCATGGCATGCGCTGCGTGAGTGTGTCCGCAATCATCGTTAGGCTGGGCGTGGTACTGGTCGGTATGGTGTGGCTGTTCGGGTGCCATTCGTCCCGAGCCGACCGCGGTCAGATCACTTCACCCTATCCGCTGGACCGGGTTCGAGCCGCAGTGCGCTGCGCCGAAGCGGGCGACGCCGAGGCCGTCGATCTGCTGATCGAGCTGCTCGACGATGTTGATCGCGGTGTGCGGATGTACTCCATTCTGGCGCTCGAACGGCTTTGCGGTGCGGACCACGGATACCGCTATTATGCCCCCGAGCCGGAGCGAGCAGCGGCGATCGGGCGCTGGCGCCAGGCCCGCCAGCGCGGCGAAGTGACCGTCCAAACACCGCCACGCCGGTCGCCCGCGCAGAGCCCGACCGCGACATCAACGGCCGAGACGAGCGGAGAGTCATCTCCATGAGCAGCCGGGACGTGCTAGACCTGGACGTCACCAGCGACGTCGCGGAGCTGCCGGGCATCCGCGACGCGGTCCGCGCCTGGAGCAGGGCCCTCGGCTGGAGCGAGGGGCCAACCGCTGACATCGTGCTGGCCATCGACGAGGCCCTCAGCAACATCATTCGCCACGGCTACGAGGGGGAGCCCGGCCACAAGATCGAATTGACCGCCCGAGCCGTGCACGACCCGTCCCAGGGGGAAGGGATCGAGGTGCGCGTCCGCGATTACGGCAAGCAGGTCCCGCTGGAGACGATCTGCGGCCGGGACCTCAACGACATTCGCCCCGGCGGACTGGGCGTGCACATCATCCGTAGCCTGATGAGCTCGGTGGAATACTCTCACGCCAAGGGTGGCGGAATGCTGCTCATTATGCGAAAGTATCGACGGCCCGAGGCTGATCTCAAAGACCCGCAAGCCAGGAAACCATGAGCGCCGAGGATCACAATCTGGAAGTACGCGCCGAGCACGAGCAGGACGCCACCATCCTGTACCTCAGTGGCGGAATCGACCTGCGAACCTCGCCCCGGCTACGAGCGACGTTCCTCGATCTGATCGACGAGAAGCCGGCCCGCATCATTCTCGACCTCTCCGGGGTCAGCTACGTTGACTCCTCGGGCGTCGGCACCATGGTCGAACTCAAACGCCGGGCCATGCGCCACCAGAGCCCGGTCGTGCTGGTCGGCTTGCAGAACCGCGTTCGCAGCCTCTTCGAGATCACCCGGCTCGACAAGTTCTTCGACATCACCGACACAATCGATGAGGCTCGGCGGGCATGAACGCCTTGCCGCAACCAGCCCCGCCCGCCCGTTGGCAGCGCCTGCCGATCGCGATCGGCGGCGGAGTGCGGGGGGCGTTGGGCGGGCTGGTCAACGCGGTTGCCTACGTCGGCGGGCTGGCCGGGCTGCTCGGCAGTGTCGGTCAACGTTCCGCCCGGGCCCTGGTCGACCGCAGCGCCCGCATCCGCTTGCAGACCTTCTCGGCGCAGTGTTTTCGTTTCGGCGTGCGCAGCATCCCGATCGTGATGCTGGTGCAGATATTCATCGGCGTGATCTTGGCGCTGAACCTGGCTCCGACGCTGGAGCTGTATGGGCAGCTTGAGCAGACCGCGACGGTGGTGGCGGTCGCCGTCTTTCGCGAACTTGGCCCGCTGATTACGGCGATCCTGCTGAGTGGTTTCGCCGGCGCATCGATCGCCGCCGAGCTGGGGGCGATGGTAGAGGGTGAGGAGATCAAGGCGCTGCGAGCACACGCGCTCGACCCGATCCGCTTTCTGGTGGTCCCGCGGGTCATCTCGACCGCGATCATGATGATTGGCCTGACGGTGCTGGCGGACGTGGTCGGGGTCTTCGGCGGTTTCCTGACGGGTGTCTACGTGCTCGACATCAGCCCCCAGGTGTACATCGACCTGACGGCCAAGGCGGTCGGTCTGGCGGACTATCTGACCGGGCTCTCGAAGTCGATCGTCTTCGGTAGCATCATCGCCGGGCTGGCGTGCTATGAAGGTGTCCGCGTGCGCGGCGGCGCCGAGGGCGTCGGCCGAGCGACAACCACCACCGTGGTCAAGAGCATCGTCATGTTGATCGGGGCCGACTGCATTTTCACCGCGGTCTTCTACGTGCTGGAGTGGTAAGGTGCCGCTGGTCGCCGGCATCGACGAGGCCGGGTACGGACCCACGCTCGGCCCGCTGGTAGTCGGGGCGACGCTCTGGAACGTCCCACCCCGACTGGTCAAGGCCGATCATTGGGACTTGCTGCAAGACTGCGTCAGACGCTCGGTTCGGCGGGGCGAGTGGCGTCTGGCCGTGAACGACTCGAAGACCGTCTATAACCGCAAGAAGGGCATCAGCACGCTCGAACGCTCGGTTCTGGCGTTCGCCCACGCCGCCGGGATGAACCTCACGACGCTCGACACTCTGCTGACACAGCTCGGTGTGCGGTTGCACGAGGAGAGCGAGCTACCCTGGTACCGCGACCTCAGTCAGCCGCTGCCGGCCGATCGCGCGCAGTCAAAGTACCAGGCCGTTGCCGAGCGACTCGAGCGAAGCATGGCTGAGACCGGCATGACTTGTTGCGGCATGATGGCC
>CAZDTB010000574.1:0-3033 GCA_964508075.1 uncultured Planctomycetales bacterium | reverse complement strand
CAGGCCGACCAAGCCGAGGCCGACAAGCGGCGCTTCCAGGCCGAGGCCGAGAAGCGGCGAGCCATGGCTATCGCCCGCGCCGCCGAGATGCGTGCCCAGGTTGAGGAGAACCGGGCCAAGGTCGTGCTCGCCGAGGCCGAAGTGCCCAAGGCGATGGCTGACGCCTTCCGTTCGGGCAACCTCGGCATCATGGACTACTACCGCATGCGAAACATCCAGGCCGACACCGCCATGCGCGACTCCATCGCCGGCGATGAGAAGGGCGAGGGCAGACCGGGCGAGGGTACATAGAAGAAAGCGACCTAGTACGCCGGTCGTCCGCTTGAACGGGCGGCCGGCATCGCGGTGAGTGCGTTGAATCTACATCCCCTGGCACAACTGCTGGCCGACCGCAATTTCGGCGACATGTTTGAGTTGCTCGTGGCTGCGGCGATCATCATCGTCTCGATGCTCGGCGGCGTGATCTCCAAGATCGCACGCAAATACCAGGAGCAGCAGGCAGAAAGGGAGGCGCCGCGCCCGGCCCGAAAACCCTCGCCCACCCGGCAACCCACTGCGCGCGAACGTCCGGATCGCACGCCCCGCCCAGTCAGACCGCCACAACCGGCGCCCGCTCGCCCCGTCGTACCCGCGCGACCTGCCGCCAGGGCCGAGACACCCACCGGACTTCCGCAGCGAGGTCCCGTTTACAGGACCACCTCGACGCGCAGACCTGCGGTCGCACGTCGTCGTCCCACCGGGGGCGTCGAAGCTCAGGTGGTCGAAGCCGAGTCGCCCCCACGCCAAACGTTGGGCACGCTGACACCGTCCCTGCCCGCGGAAGAACCGCGGCGCCACCGGCGCCAACCGATCAAGTGCATCGTCGGGCGGAGCGCTCTGCCACAGAGCCGCTTGCGCGAAGCGATCATCTTCCGTGAGTTGATCGACAGACCCGTCGGTCTGCGCGATGATCAACTCTGGTGGCCGCACTCTTATCGGTAAAGCGCCAAACAGCCCTGCTCCCCGCAGCAATTCGTGCGAACAGTGAGTCCGTTAACGCTGCGGTTCGCTGTACGTGACCGGCGATCCGGTTTTCCTGCTGCGCAGCGTACGGGTTTATCCCAGGTTCGCCGCGCGCATAAAAAAGTTCACAACTTTTATCGCTAAGCCAACTTGCCCCCTCTCTGGTGTGTTGTATAGTTGAGGCGGCAGAGAAATCTGCCAAGATGACTCTCCCCGAGGCGGCCAGATAAGACAAGTTGTGTGCAAGCTCCGGAATCGGGTAGTGGTTTCCGGACGGTGTTGTTTGCACGGGTTTGACCAGGACCGTCGGGCTTGCCCGAATCGCGCCGAACTTATCGGCCGACGGGACGTACAAGCTGTGCGGATCAGGCAAACGGTCCACTCCAGCCCTCGGAGGCAAGGAGTCACATGATGTCCGTCACAACGACCACCGGGGCGGCTCAGCAGATGGAGCCGCAAGTCAGGCCGCCTGTCCCTTCATGTCTCAGCAAGCTCGATCCCGCCGATCGCGCGTTGCTGATCAAGACGACCCGCGAACCCGTTGAGTACATTGCTCATCCGACCTTCCTTAAGCGCAACGCGGAGAAGCTCCTCTTCGGCTCCAACGGGAAGCAGGAGGGGCGATCCATCCGGCCGGCGCACAGTCAGACCAACGCGGCTCGCGGCAAGACCCCCGTCACCTTCACCCCCGACCAGGAGCAACAGGCCTTCCAGCGATACAACTATGCCCGTTTCCACGTCTTTTCCACGCTGAAGCAATACGAGGGCAAGCGCCTCAGCTCCGCCGCCGTCAGGCGATTGCTGCTCTGGCAGAAGCGTGCGCTCGACGCCCGCTCCGAAATCGTACAGGCCAACATCCCATTGGTGCTGGCAATGGCCAAGCGCAGCCGTCTGGCAAGCATCGATTTCTCCGAGCTGGTAAGCGAAGGCAATATGGCGCTGCTTCGCTCCGTCGACAAGTTCGACATCAGCCGGGGCTTTAAGTTCAGCACCTACGCCTGCCGAGCCATTCTCAAGAGCTTCAGCCGGGTCGCCATGCGGGCCAGTCGCTACCACACCAGGTTCCCCGTCGAGTTCGATCCGGCCCTGGAAAAAAGCGACTACCTCGAAAGGCAGCGCGCCCAGGCCGAGGATGCCTGCGTCGATGAGCTGCGCAACATCATGACCAACAACGACGCCGACCTCAACGACGTCGAGCAGAAGGTCATTCGCGCTCGCTTCGCTCTGGACACGCCGATCAGCAGAAGACCGATCCCCATGACCCTCGAACAGGTGGGACGGATCATCGGCGTAACGAAGGAACGCGTCAGGCAGATCCAGAACCGAGCGTTGGACAAACTTCGAGGCGTGCTGGAAGAGGCCATCGTCGCCGCGCCGTAACCGAAACAGTTAGCAGTGTCTCCTTCCAAAATGCGGCGGCGTGAGTTCCCCCCCCTGACTCGCGCCGCTCTTTTTTCCCGGACCTGGCGGACGCCCGATTACCGAGAATCCCGGAGTTGGCCGAACCGCTCGTGCAGGTCAGGGCGCCGTCGCTGAAGCTCCGCCTCGTTGTCGAAGTGCTCGGTTAGCTCGTCGGGCCCACGGCGAGTCGTTACCGTGATTCGACCGTCCGGGTGCACCTCAAACCGCACGCCATCCGCGGGCGGCGTCTTGCGCCAGCGTTCCACCAACTCTTCGGCCCATCGACCGATCTCTTGCTCGAGCTGTTCGGCCTTCTGCTGATACGTTTCGATCTGCTCCTGAAGCTCCCGCTCGGTCAGGCCCAGCTTCTCGGCGCTCTCACGCGCACGGTCCAGTAGTTCTTCCAGTTCCTTCTCGACCTGCTCGCGATCCGGCCACCAATCGCGACGCCATTCTGTCGGCGGCGGTTCTTCCGGCTTCATCCGGCAGTAGATCTCATAGGCCTCCAGGTCTTGATCGCGCAACTCCTCGGGACCGTCGAAGCTGCGTTCGGTCGTCTCGGACAATCGCCCGTCCTTGGCGCGCACGGAGCGCCTCACCGTGATATCCCCATCCGCATGCACCTCGACC
>CAZDTB010000573.1:0-3044 GCA_964508075.1 uncultured Planctomycetales bacterium | reverse complement strand
GGAAGGCCCACTCCGCGTCCGTCAACTGGATGTACGGCTTCCACAGCGTCGCCGGGGCGAGTCGTAGAAGAACTCGCGGGCCCAGCTCGTCTCGTAGCCGGTCGGCTTCTGCTCCTCGTCGAGCTTGTACGAGCCCCACAGTGCCCGCCAGAGCGGGCCGTGGCTGTGGTAGTACAGCGCCAGGTCGTTGTACGTGTCGTACTCGGAGCCCTCGCCCTCGTCCTTGACGGTGATGTTCGAGGCCTGGCCGGTCTTGTAGTAGGTGTAGCTCACGGTTCGCAGCAGGGTCGTGTTGGGGTCATTCGGATCACCGTCGTACATGCGGTATTCTAACAGACGGTTGTGCCAGGTGGGAAACTCCAGCTCGTTCGGATCAGCGAGATCCACATCGTAATCGTAGACCACCCACTGCCCGTTGACGGCGTCGATCTTGGTCTGCCGGTTCCCGAGCTGGTCGTACGTGTATGAGATGTCGTACACGTCATTCTGGCCGACCGTCCGCGTCTCGCTGATCAGCCGGCCGCGGTTGTCGTACTCGAAATCGACGACCGGCGTGCTGAGCGTGCCGCTGGTCCAGTCTTCCTCGCTCCGGCTGTCGACCCAGTTGTTGATCGTCCAGAGCTGCGTCGGCCGCCGCGGCGCCCGTGGCGCGGCGTAGTGGCCGGAGGCTCGCTACGGCGCTATCCTCGACCGTTACTTCTCATCGGGGAGGCTGACTCACACATGATTGGTCACGGGCAAGCCTCGGCGTTGTCGAGACCTGCCCGTGGCACGCAGGTTTGGGTATCCCTCGGCCATCTGGCCCGGGCATCCGCCGGCTACTTTCCAGGGTGCAGCCTCGTTTCGGTTCGTTCATGAGCTTTTCCCAGCCAGTACCCACACAGTAGAACCGCCTCATTGAAGATAAACAACAACACAGGACGACTCAGCGGATCTGCCAATAAGTAAGGGATCAAATGGCTGAATCCTGAGTATTCTAGGATCAATAGCGCCATGTATTCGAGAGACGTTAGTATGAGTGCGTATTGCAGGGTTCTGGCAGCTGAGGGTGTCCTGCGCAGGAACGGTCGTGCTGTGTCGCCAAGCGTGGCACCACATTCGGGGCAGCATTCTGACACGTTACCTACGAGAGGGTACTCGCAACGCGAGCAAAACGGGACAGGCTGATAGTCACAGGCCCTGCCCCCGCGGCTGTCGAGGGCTTCAAAGAGGAGCCGAACATTCCGAGCGTTTCTACCACCATCGGTAAGCGCAAAGCGCAGCACGCAGATACTTCGAATATCCACAATCGTGTGGCCCCCAAGCGGCGCGAGGGATACTTCGATTGTCTCTCCAAATCCCCAGGAACTGATTGGTGCCCTTAGCAGGAGCCGGGAAGGGGTGTCCGAGAGGACTTTGAGTTTCCGCTCGCGCGCCGCCAGAAGAACAGCCTTGGCGTCCACCGCGTGAGTATACTCCCGGACTTCCCGGTACTCCGGTGACATTCCGTAATCCTTGCCAGCGTCAAACTCGCCCGTCGATGCGCGTGTTCCAGACAAACCTCAACCGGAGACAGCTGCACGACAAAGGTCTGCTGTTGGGATGCCCCGGCTTCACGAGCGAGCCGGGAGCACCCCAACATGCCATTCTTCTGCCATTGTTGTTGCCATCTGCGGTCCACCTGAGTCATCGCCGAGGCAACAGCAAACGGGTCTCTGTGCGAGGACGATCTAGTCGCCCTGCGCGGTACGCAGTGTTCATTACGGCACCACCTTCGGGTCGTAACGCGGTGGCCACTTTATATCGGGATACTCCTCAACAAGGTCATCATAAGTCCAAATCCTGCGATGGTCTATACAGCTAATCGACTCCCAGAAGTCATCGAGCCAAGAGTTTATCGCGTTAGACAATCGTTCAGAATCGCCCTTTTCGTAGCCCCCTACGAGGACTCCGGCGACCCCGGCTAGAAGGGGAGCGACGGGATTACCTGTCCCCGCGCCGGCAATCATCCCCCCCAAGCCACCGATTGATGCATTCTCCCAGCTCCACAAACCAGATGGGTCCAGGCTGTTTGGTGGACGGCTGCTAGCGTACTCGTAGACGTTGAATCCGCCGTCAATCCCAATCGGATCGCGCTGGACGAATCGCCCGAGGTCCGGCTGATACCAGCGGGCGCCGACGTGTTGGAGCGTGATCGCCGGGAGGTTCGGATTCACGCCTTCCAGAACTAGCAAGTCGGATTCGTAGCCCCAGGCGCCGGCGTACTGGTAACGCGTGGCCAGCGTGCTCGCGTTGCCGATGACTTCGCCGAAGGCGGTGTACGCCACGGCGGGCGTCTGGAGGGCGTCGCCGTCGTCGTCGGTGGTCAGGTTGGTCGAGCCGATCAGGTCACCGTGCAAGAACGCGGTCTCGTTCGTGCCGGCCGTCTGCTGGGCGGCGGTGCCGAGGTAACGGAGCACTTCGGTCCGCTCGTACTCGTACTGGGCCGGATGATTGGGGTCGGCTACGTCGCGGTCGGTCTCCAGGTCGGTGTAGGGCAGCACGCCTGCGTACTCGGTCCATACCGATGAGGCGTCCCAGGTCCAGTCTTTCGGGTCGTCCGAGCCCACCTCGTCGACGACCGTGTCGTATTCGGCCGCCAGGATGCGTTCCCGCGGCGAGTCGTAGGAGAACTCGCGGGCCCAGCTCGTCTCGTAGCCGGTCGGCTCCTGCTGCTCGTCGAGTTCGTACGACCCCCACAGCGCCCGCCAGAGCGGGCCGTGGCTGTGGTAGTACAGCGCCAGGTCGTGGTACGTGTCGTACTCGGAGCCCTCGCCCCCGTCCTTGAGCGTGATGTTCGAGGCCTGCCCGGTTTTGTAGTAGGTGTAGCTCACGGTTCGCAGCAGGCTCGTGTTGGGGTCATTCGGATCACCGTCGTACATCCGATATTCTAACAGACGGTTGTGCCAGGTGGGAAACTCCAGCTCGTTCGGATCGGCGAGATCCACATCGTAATCGTAGACCACCCACTGCCCGTTGACGGCGTCGATCTTGGTCTGCCGGTTCCCGAGCTGGTCGTACGTGTA
>CAZDTB010000572.1:0-3059 GCA_964508075.1 uncultured Planctomycetales bacterium | reverse complement strand
GTGTAACGCGGCCGCTGATCTCTGCTACAGCGCAGATACGGCTGACCACCTGCTCTCAGTCAACACCGGGAGCGGCGAGACGGTGGTTCTCGGGTTATTCGGGTATTCCACGTACCGCTACTTCGTGTTCCGGCACGATGCCAACCTGGACGGCCTGCTCGACCTGGGGGAGATCCGCGATCCCAACACCGAAAACTACTGCATGGACGCGGATGGCGGGACGCCCAACGACGGCGGGCCGAGCAGTCGGTATCCGTTTAACCGTCGGCGGATGACGGAGGATGTCGTCGCCGCGCTCGACTTCAGCACCGACTGGGACCAGTTTGTGATGGTTGCGGGCGGAGTCAACTTCCTCCACTCCGTCATCCTGCTCCCGCCCGAGGCGATCCCCGAGGGCGCGGAGTCGTCCGGTGGACGCCCGCTGTTCGTGCTGCCGGCGCCCGGGATGGACCTGCCCATCCAGATTGTCGAGGACCCCAACGCCAACCCGCTGTCGCCGATCATGTTCTCCGACTTCGCCTGCCCGCTCGGCTCGTCGGGCGAGACCGGATCGGAGGATCCGAACTTCCCCGAAACCTACATGAAGGCCACCATGGCCCACGAGTGGTTGCACGTCTGGGAGGGCTACCCGGATCTGTACGACTACGACGAGTACAACGAAGGCATCATCAATCGACCGGTCGGTGCCTGGGACATCATGTCCGGCGGGTTCGTGCATCCCTGCGCGATCCTGAAAGAAGGGTTCCGCGGCTTCTTCCTCGGCAAGGCTTGGCTGGGCACGGCGCACGCGCCCTGGATCGAGGTCACCGACCTGACCACCGCGATTGATCCGCTTCACGAGACCCAGATCACGTTGACGGATTACGCCTTCGACCCGGCGAACTCCGTTTACTACTTCCAGAATTCCAACAACTCCGGTGAGCGCTTCTACTTCTGCCGCTTGACGTGGCAGATCCCCGTCAACCCGAACAAGATCAACTTCTCGCTGTATGCCCCTGGGCAGGGCGTGTTGCTGATGCACACGGACTTCGGTGACAATCCCGAGTCCTACCCGGGCCAGCAGCGTGTCGGCAACCACTTCACTTATAACGTTGTCCAAGCCGACGGGCTCCAGCAGTTGGAGAACGGCGAGAACTACGGGGATGATGGCGACCCGTTCCCCGGAAGCGAAGGTGTTACGGTCTGGAACGCTTTCACCGACCCCAGCAGCGATTGGTGGGACGCGATTCGCAGCGACATCGAGATCATCGACATCGTGGAAGAGCCGATGCAATCGACCGTCACCTTCCACTGGCACCCCCATGTGGTCCCCGAGCTGACCATCAACCGCCCGCCGGGCTATGAGGTGGTCAACGGCAACTTCGAGATCGGCTACGAGGCCTGGGATCAGTGGGGCGGCACGACGATCGAGTTCTACTACGACCGCGACGACGGCGGCTGGGACGGCACGCAGGTCGATCCCAACTCGCCCGCCACCAAGGTCCCCGGCTTTGTCAATGACACCTACCCCATCCCGCTCACCGAGCTGGAGGGCGACGGCACCTATTACTTTTACGCCCGACTCGTCCCCGGACCGGGGCAGGACGAGCAGACAGACCCCTCTTATTCCGACCCGCGCCCCAGCTATGCCAACACCGGACGCGGGCGCGTCATCGACGTGAACGTCAACCTGAACGAGTCCAAGCTCGAGCAGTGGACGCTCACCTGCGTCGATCACGCCGTCCCCGGCGCCGAGTTCTGGCAGGTCGAGGGCCGGCTCTCCGGAGTGCAGTCACAAACGGCGACCACCGGCGTGCCCTACACGACCGACCTCAACGAGGTCACGTTCACGATCGTCTCTGATGCGATCGTCGGGACCGGCGCCGAAGTTTCCAACAACGACGGCGAGGGCCCGTACGCGCTCTATGATCCGGTCGCCAACTTCCAGGCCACCGAGTTCAAGCTGAATGACGTGGTCCGAATTCTTGACGATGGCTCCGGAGCCAACCCGGGCTTCTACACGATCGTCGCCGTGCCAAACCGCTACACGCTACGGCTGGCCGACGATCCGGGCAACGCCACGGGCGTCAACTATCGCGTGCACGCCTTCTCTGACGCCAACTATAACGACAACCACGACCGGTTCCTGTTCCGGACGACGGGGAAGACTGCTTACAGCCTGCCGGTGGCGTTCCTGCACAACGAAGTCGATCCGCACGTGATCGCCGTGATCGAAGTGACTTATCCGGACGACGTGTCGAATCCGGAGCGGCGGGTACCGTTGCTGGTGCACTTCGACGCCAGCGATTCGCTCGACGAGTTCGGCCAGTCGAACCCCGACATGATCTACGACTGGGATCTGGGCGACGGCGACGTCGCTTTCGGGATCGAGGTCGACCACACCTACCTGGTGCCGTTCCCCGCTGGCGTGACGGTGACGTTGACCGTCACGAATCCCGATACGGGCGTCGAAGGAACCGCCGCGACGGTGATCATCGTCAATCCCGAGTTCGTTGATGGCGACGATGACGGCATCGCCGACCCGAACGACAACTGCCCGTTCGACTACAACCCGATTCAGGAGGATGCCGACAGCGACGGCCTCGGCGACGCCTGCGACAACTGCCCGGATGCTCACAACCCCGCCCAGGAAAACATGGACGGCGACCCCAGCCATCCGGGCTACGACCCCAACGACCCGGACACGCTCGGCGATGCCTGCGATCCGGACATCGATGGCGACGGGTTCGACAACAACTTCGCCGACCCCAACGACCCCAACGATGACAATTGCTGGTACGTCTACAACCCCGACCAGCTCGATACTGACGGTAACGGCACCGGCGATGCCTGCGACGGCGACGACGACGGCGACGGCGTCGCCGACCCCAACGACAACTGCCCGCTCACCTCCAACCCCGGGCAGGAAGACATGGACGCTGACGGGCTCGGCGACGTCTGCGATCCCGATCGGGATGGCGACGGCATCCTCAATGTCAACGACAACTGCCCGGACGACTACAACCCCGGCCAGGAGGACATTGACGAAGACGGTGACGGCGACGCCTGCGATCCCGACA
>CAZDTB010000571.1:0-3063 GCA_964508075.1 uncultured Planctomycetales bacterium | reverse complement strand
ACCATGCTCCCCAGCCGCTGACAGAACTGCATTACGGTTTCGGCACCGCCCGGCAACCGCGCGTCGCCAGCAACTTCCCACGTACCATCGTTGCGGCGACGCTTCTGTTCCTCTGGAAGCCCCTTTCGCCACCGACAGGCGGTCTGTTTCGCGGCGTCTTTGTTGTGCCCAAACGGCCGCAGATACCGCCCCGGCCCGAACCAACCAAACCGACTCGCCGGCGGCGACACCACGGCCGGCGAGCTCTCCGCCGCCGTCGGCTGCGTGAGTCCTGAATCGAGTTGTCGGACCGCGTCGGCCGACATCTTACTCTCCGCTACTGACACCCCTCTTGGCGGCCAGCCTGGCCTGATACCGCCGCCAGCGCTCGTAGTCGTAAACCGCAGCCCGCCCAGCCCGGCACTCACCGCTGAGCCCAAAGCTCGTGGGGCCGTGGGGTGTCATGATCTCGTTGACGCCGAAGTCGTTGTCCAGAAACTTGTAACACCGCTCGCAAATGAACGCGCGCCGGTGCTTGCTGTTCCGTTCGTATTGCAGCAACGCACGGCCGAACGCGTCCCGATCATCCTGTGGAATAGCGTTCCAGTCCGGCCAGCGGTCTATGATGCGATCGAACTCCGGTCCGGCGTTATGCCGCAACCGTACCGATCGGACGAGTCGGGCTCGCCCTCCGCACGTGTAACACTCCACCGTCTGTGCGCTGGTTGCGTTCATCGCCGTGCCCCTTTTTCTCCCGGCTTTGTCCATCGCCTAAGCACGTCGATCATCAGCCGGGATTCCTTCAGCCAGCTTGCGGTAGCTGTCCTCGTCAAGCATCGCCGATGAATTTCCACGAGCAGCGCACTTTCGACCGCGGCGTAGCTCACAGTCTCGCCCCCCGCCGCGCCCGCCTTTGCGATCATCCGGGCGGCGCACTCCTTGCGATGCTGCGTGTAGGTATGCCGAAACGTCGAGAACTTCGTGAAGCGTCGCAGGTTGTATTGCGCGTAAATTTCGCGCGCGCTGCGGTCGCGGACCTCGATCCCCAGGTACACGGCCTGTCGCAAGGCGGGTGAGAGTTTCACCAGCCAGCTTGTCCGCCCGCGTTTCATCCGGGTTTTCCCCCCTGTCGCCCCCTGCGCCGCGTAAGCTGGGCGGCCCGCGTCTGTTCACCGCCAGCTCGTCGCCGTCGCTCTGCCATCTCGCACCTATAGGAACCTACAATTGGCGGGCGCCGGCGCCCGGGCATCCTGCCCGAAGCGCCAGCGCCGCGGCGACGATTCGGAAACCGGTCGCACCGGTGAAGTCATGCAATCGCTCGCCACCGCATCGCCATGTTGATTCAGCCGCCACACTCAATGTGGGCCTCTCGGGCCCTCCGGGGCGGCGTGGCGGCTGAATCCCTCGCCTTGCCTCGCCGAGCCTTGCCTCGCCGAGCCTTGCCCTGCCCCGGTTGTGGAACATGTAGTTTGCCTCCGCCGACCGCAACACGAAGCTCTCCCAGCGGCTCAACCTCGATCTTGAGTCCGTCGACGGGTTCGATGGGCTCGATCTTCATGGCCGCCATTACCAGCAAACTCCCGATGAAAATCCGTTATCCACATACCGCCTGTCGCGTCGACTCACGGGCCGAAGATTCAGCAGGATCAATGATGATGTCCAAGAGCCCCGCTTCCAGCCCGTCCGCAAGACGCTTCGCCGTTCGGAGGGTAACGGGGCCACCACGACTTACATTCGCCATCGTCACCGGACATAGCCCGGTGATCTCGGCGAGTTGCGTCTTCGTCAACGCCTTGCGAATCCGCAGGCAATCAATCGCCTTCGTGTTCAAGTAGATCCGGTCACCCACGAGCAACGCCTCCGTAAATCACACTGCACACACCTAGATGTGTGTAGTATAGCCCGGCTACGCCTGTGTACAAGCCCAAATTCGGATTTTTTGCACGCGCCCCGGTGGGTGTGCTATTATTCCGTCGTCATGACTCGCCGGACACCCTTTGCGGCCCTGCTCAGGACGCACCGAGACCGACAGAAGCTCTCCGCTCGAGCCTTGTCGCTCAAGGCCGAGCTCGGGCCGAACTACGTCCACAACGTTGAGCTCGGTCGGTGGACGCCGCGTCCGCACGCTGTCAGGAAACTCGCACACGCGCTGGAGTTGAGCGACATAGAAACGATGGAGTTCTACCAGGCGGCCGGTATTCAGGCGGATTTCCCCTCGTTCGCGTTGCTCGGACGTGAGTCCTGGAAGCATCTGCCGGGGGCGCTCTCGGCCATCAAGCACGACGAGTATACGCCGTCTGTCGGCGCCTCCGGTGACGTACTGGTTGACTCTGTGCGCGCGTTTTCTGCCGTGCTCTCGTGGATCGCGTTGACGTTCAAACCACCCACCGCTGCCCAGCGCCGGCGTCTGCGGGACATCGCCCAACAGGCGTTTGATAAATCCATCGACCAGGCGCGCCACAATGCCGCCACGTTCCCTAACTGGGGACCTCGTCCGGCGGCGTCAGAAGCGGCATCGGTCCTCCCGGCCGCATGGCAGGATCAGCTCTTCAGCACACAGCGTACCGCTCAGAGATTAACCCGCATGCTTGCGTACTGGTCCTATTCTCCGAGGCGCCAGCACCGCCCGGCCTGGCTTGGTGCGCGCTTTACCGATCCGCGACTCGACGCCGTTTACGGCTTTGGCTGTGTTCCCCCCGACCTGGTGCGCGAGACACACGAGAGCATGGTAGCCCATCGCCTCGGCGCCGACCTGGACCTTGCCAGCCTGTTGGGCGCCGAGGCTCAGAGCGTCCAGGCGTTCGATCTACACTTCCGTTGCCTGGAGGCTCTTAAAACCGTCCTAGCTGCTCCTGATGACGTAGCGAGGGAGTGCTGGACACTTCCCTCTGCCGATTGCTCGCCAGAGCAACTTCAGCAGATCGCCCGCACGGCCGCTGCCGTCGCCCAGATCGACTTCGCGCTCCGGCTGTTTCAGATCCCGAAGCTCGCTGAGACGGTTCTTCAACAACCGCGGGATCAGACGGTTCACGCCGTACTCACTGCCGGTAAGCTGTTCGGCACCGCAACGCCACGAGCAAGCGA
>CAZDTB010000570.1:0-3065 GCA_964508075.1 uncultured Planctomycetales bacterium | reverse complement strand
TCCGCCGACGCCGCGCGCGACCCTCGGGGCTTTGCCGTCAAGTTCTACACCGAGGAAGGCAACTACGACATGGTGGGCAACAACACCCCGGTCTTCTTCATCCGCGACCCGCTCAAGTTCCCCGACTTCATCCACACCCAGAAACGCGACCCGGCAACCAACACCAAGAACGCCGACATGTTCTGGGATTTCCTCTCGCTGACACCCGAGTCGGTCCACCAAGTCACCGTTCTGTTCTCCGACCGGGGCACGCCCAGAACGTTCCGCCACATGAACGGCTACAGCAGCCATACCTTCAAGTGGTACAACGCCAAGGGCGAGTACTACTGGGTGCAGTACCACTTCAAGACCGAGCAGGGCATCCAGAACCTGACCCGGCAAGAGGCCGCGCGTCTGGCCAGTGAGGACCCCGACCACGCCACACGCGATCTGCGCGAGTCGATCGAACGGGGTGAGCATCCAGCGTGGAAGGTCTGCGTCCAGATTATGACGCCCGAGCAAGCCAAGACCTATCGCTTCGACCCATTTGACATTACCAAGGTCTGGCCCCACGGCGACTTTCCGCTGATCCAGATCGGGCGCATGGTCCTCGATCGAAACCCGAAGAACTACTTCGCCGACGTGGAGCAGGCGGCCTTCTCACCGGGCAACTTCGTGCCGGGCATCGCCACATCGCCGGACAAGATGCTTCAGGCCCGCATCCATTCTTACCACGATGCTCACCTGTACCGCCTCGGGCCGAATTACCAGTTGTTGCCGGTAAATGCCCCGAAGGCGACCGTGATGAGCAACTACCAGCGCGACGGCTACATGCGTTTCGACGCAAACGGTGAGGGCGGCCCGAACTACTACCCGAACAGCTTCGGCGGCCCCGCGCCCGATCCGCAAGCGGGCGAGCCGCCCTTTGAGGTCTCGGGGACGGCCGCCCGGCACGCCTACACCCACCCCAACGATGACTTCGTTCAGGCCGGCGATCTTTATCGCACGGTGATGACCGACGAGGATCGCGATCACTTGGTCGGCAACATCGTGGCCCATCTGGGCCACGCCCAGCAGCGCATCCAGATGCGCCAGGCTGCGATCTTCTACAAGGCCGACCCCGAGTACGGCACCCGGGTGGCCAAGGGTCTTGAACTGGAGGTGAAGAAGGTGGAGCGTCTGGCGGCCATGTCGCAGGATGAAAGGGTCAAGGCCACGGCGCAGAACGCATAGGGGGAGACAGGTGGCTATTTGGTGAAGCAGCCTGCGGGTAAAGGGATGTACCTCCGAACGGGCTGCGGAGCCGACTCTGAGACCACCGATGAAACTTGACAGTCCTTGCAGAAAGGAGAGAAGGTGCCATGGGTACAAAAGGTCGTGAAATCGTCGGCATGGACGTGAAGAAGCTGCTGAACCTCCTTAACAAAGCGTTCGCGGACGAGTGGCTGGCGTACTACCAGTACTGGCTCGGCGCCAAGGTCGCCAAGGGGCCGATGAAAGAGGCGGTGATCGCCGAGTTGGTGCAGCATGCCACCGACGAGCTGCGCCACGCCGACATGGTCTCCAACCGCATCATCCAGCTCGGCGGCATGCCCGTGATGACGCCGCAAGACTGGTACAAGATGACCAACTGCGGTTACGACGCCCCGGAGGACCCCGAGGTGGGCACCCTCGTCAAGCAGAACATCAAGGGCGAGCAGTGTGCGATCGGCGTCTACAAGAGCATGATGGAGGTCACCAAGGACGCCGACCCGGTGACCTACAACATGGCACTTCAGATCCTCCAGGATGAGGTCGAGCACGAGGAGGATCTGGAGGCGCTCCAGGAAGATATCGATCTGATGCTCAGGCGAGCGTAGGTCGCCGCGTTCACGAATTGCAGAGAAGCTGGTGTGGGGCTTGGTCGTTCCCAAGGGCAACTTGGCAACAAGGCAACGAGGCAGCGCGCGACAGGGGCAGGGTGTCGACGAATGGCGCGCGGCGCTCCCCAACGTAGCGTCGGCCCCCTGCGGCCGACGCCGAGCACCGAAGGATCCGCGCGGGCCGGCCGAGCTCACGCGAGGCGTGGTTAGCGCACCTACTCTGGCTCCAGCAGTCGCGACGCTCACGGCGTCAGCGCGTCGTAAGCCTCAAGGATCAAGTCAGCGGTTAGGAACCCGCCGGTCTCCGACCGATCACGCCGCCGGACGCCCGTAAACGTCGATAGGATGTACTCGACGTCATCACGACCCACGGCATAGAGGTGGAAATACGCGGCGTCCAGCTCGGCCCGCAGCCGGGCGCGCTCGTCCGGCTTCCACTTGTGCACGCGTGGCGCGAAACCGGCTGCTTCGCCAAGCGGGATCATATCGTTAGCCGTGCAGGTCAGCTTGAGCACACGCTCGGAGATCCAGTGTTCCAGCGTCTGACGCCGGTTCCACGGGCAGCGATCGGCGTACGCTTCGGGCGGCAGGGTCGGAAGCTGCTCAACAATAAAGAAGTTGAGATGGAGGCCGCCAACCTTCTGGCGCGCGACGAAATCGTAGACCAAGCTGTTTAGATTGCCCAGCAAACAACATTGGCGGCGCACCTCCGTAGAACTGTCAAAGAGCACTAGCGGGAGTGAGTCCACCGGGGCACTATGCGGGATGTACGCGGCAATCATCGTGCGCGTGTTTGTCGGGCTGGTGATTTTCTTAAAGGCGAGGTAGTAAGGTCCTACGCGCTCCGCCATCTTCTTAGAGATCTCGTCCGCCTTGACCCAGAACCGTGGCATCGCGACAAACTCTGGATTCTGGTGTTGAACGAGTGTCGTCTCCACCGTCTGGCCCTGCCGCATCCAGTTGCCCTTCTCGATGATCACGCCCGCGGCGCGGTGGTCATACGCTTGCAGCATCTTGGCTTCATAAAGGGGAATAAACGCGGTTCGGCCCTTCTTCCAGGCGTTTCCCTGAAGGTTGAATCCTTTTGACCGCAATTCGGTGGGCTGGATGAAAAGCTCTGCAGCGCTGTCCTGGTCGAAGACGCGCACGAACTTGACGCCCCACGGATTACCGCCGGCTTCGCGCGACTGAGCTTCTTCAATGTTAGCGGTTCGTATGGCCAGC
>CAZDTB010000569.1:0-3082 GCA_964508075.1 uncultured Planctomycetales bacterium | reverse complement strand
TCGAGTCCGCCACTCGCGCCTCAAGTGCGCCTTTGAGCCCGTGCTCCGGACTGAACAGCGCCACGAGCTCGACGTTCGGTGCCTCGTGCAGCAGCTCGATCGTGGACCGGCCGAAGCGGTCCAACCCGGTGTGGTTCGTGATCAGGCCCACCCGGCCCCCTTCGAGCTGCCGGAACCCATCGCGAACCAGCACGTCGATCCCGCACAACACGTCGCCATCCGCATCGTCAGCCGTTGCGGCGCTGCCGATCGTGCCGACCAGGAGTACCACTACCGCCGCCTGCCGCCAAAGTCTGCTTGTCCGAGTCATGGTTGTGTCGCTCCTGTTGGGCTGGTTGGAGAGAAGGCGAAGCGTACTTCCGCCTGAAGCCGGATACAGTATCCGGGCGGGGAGCACGAAGCACAACCCGCAGCAGTCCTTGATGAGTGCTCGTGCGCCGAAGGTGCAGCGGAGAGTTGTCGCGAGCACTTCGCCTGGAGCAGCGGTCGCGGTACGATGAGGCTTACCCAAGCGGATTCAAGTGTTGTTCCCAGCCGAGGATATGCCGATGTGCCGCTCGATGTCCTTGTCGCGTTTTCTGTTGTGCTTGACAACCGGGCTGTTCTTCGCAGCGGCCGCGGGCGCTCAGCCCGGCGCGGAGGCCCAGCGGACTGCTGCGTCCGCGACCACGCAGCCGGGTCCGGTGGTCATGACGGCCGAGGGCTGGCGGGTCCATCGGGCGGGGCTGCTGATTGACGGACATAACGATTTGCCCTGGCAGATACGCACGCGGGCGGATTCATCGTTCGACAAGCTGGACATTGCCCGGCCACAGCCGGAGTTGCAGACCGACATCCCGCGTCTTCGCCAGGGCGGTGTCGGGGCGCAGTTCTGGGTCGTGTTTGTGCCCACCGAAACCGCGCAGACGGGCACTGCCACCCGCGAGGCGCTCGAACAGTTCGAACTGATTCACCGCATGATGAAGCGCTATCCTGACGTGTTCGAGCTGGCCCGCACGGCCGACGACGTCGTCCGCATTCGCAAGCAGGGCAAGATCGCGTCGCTGATCGGCGTCGAAGGCGGGCACATGATCGAGAACTCGCTCGAGACGCTCGCCAAGTTCCACCAGCTCGGCGCCCGCTACATGGGCCTGACCCATACCGTGACCATCGACTGGGCCGATTCGGCTACGGATGAGCCCCGCAGCGGCGGCCTGTCAGCCTTCGGCGAACAGGTGGTGCTCGAGATGAATCGCCTCGGCATGCTCGTCGATCTCGCCCACGTCTCGGCCGACGCCATGCGGGACGCGCTGCGCGTCAGCAAGGCTCCCGTGATCGCCTCGCATTCGGGCGCCTACGCGGTTGCCCCGCACTCCCGCAACGTACCCGACGATGTGCTACGCATGATCGCCCGAAACGGAGGCGTCGTGATGGTCGTGTTCTTCTCCGGCTACATTCATCCCGAGGGAGCCCGCACAATGGCAACCTACTTCGAGGAGGAACGTGCGCTTCAGGCGAAGTACCCGGACGAGGAGGAGTTCAAACAGGCGTGGAAGCGGTGGAAGGAGGCACACCCTGTTCCTGCCGGCACGGTTCATACGCTGGTCGATCACATCGATCACATCGTGCGCGTCGCCGGGATCGACCACGTCGGCCTCGGCTCAGACTACGAGGGGGCCCGGCAGATGCCGGCGCAACTGGAGGACGTCTCCGGCTATCCGTACATCACGCAGGAACTGCTGAATCGCGGCTACTCGGAGCAGGATATACACAAGATCATGGGGGCGAATCTGCTGCGGGCGTTGCGTCAGGCCGAGCAAGTCGCCCGCGAATGGAAGGATTAAAGGCCAGGGCGCCGTCTCGGGCCGCCTCCGAGCTGGAAGCCCCGCGCGGGCGAACCTAGCTGACCCGGTCGGCCAGACCGGCTTTTCGGGCCGCGCTGCGAATACGCCGGTCGAGTTGACGCTGGTACGCGCGGCGAGAACCGGGGTCGAACATCAGGCGGCGGTAATGCTCATACAGGTCGGAGCGGTGACTTTGTAGCACGCTCTGCACACTGGGCCAGACCCGGGGCCGCGGATTCAACATATCGGTCCAGACTTGATCCACGTCGGCTTCGGCTGCCAGGGCGAAAAGCTCGGCCAGGGCCTCATCCGTATCGCTGATTTCCGGCAGGAGCGGGCCGAACATGACGGCCGTCTCCAGGCCGGTGGACTTGGCTTGCCGGAGGATCTCTACCCGGTCTGAAACGGACGCTGCCCCGGGTTCCCAGATCCGGGCCCACGATTCGTCGGGCGTGGTGATCGTCACCCCGACGCGAACGTCGCGGCCAGCGAGAATGTCCAGATCCCGCAGGACCAGCCGGCTCTTGGTCAAGATGTTCAGACGGAAACCCGCGGCCAGCAGGAGACGGCAGCATTCGCGCGTCAGCTTGTAGCGCTCTTCGATAGGCTGCCATCCGTCACAGGCGCTGCAGGTGAAGACTTCGCCGGGCTTAAGCCGGCGGAGTCGGCGGGCCAGGACGTCGGCGGCATTGACCTTGACGTCTACGAAGTGACCCCACTCTTCGGCGTGCGGGTGGAACCGCTGCATGAAGCGGGCGTAGCAGTACCGGCAGCCATGGGCGCAACCCGTGTAGCAATTGAACGAGTAGTCGTCGATGCTGCAGCGGTTCAACAGGCTCTTGCATTCCACCTCACGCACGATGACCTTCCTGTCGCGGAAGCGGCGCGGCGGGTGCGGCGCCCCGGACCGATCGAACAGCGACGCCTGCTCCACTTCACCCATCGCGTACCTCAAGCAGCCAGACTCGGCGCCCGAGGATACCCCGTTGCTGTTCGCGTTGTCCATGGAATCTCCGGGCAGTGCAGCGAGGCGCCCGGCTCGCTGCGGCCGATTTGCAGCGCACGTGCGCTGATCTAGAATGCCCCCTCAAGGCGATGCTATATGACCGTGCGCGATCATGCGACAGAGCCGGGCCGTCCCCGGCCCGCAGACCGGGTGGGGACACGCCGGCTCCGCGGTGCAGCCCAGCGCGCGGCGTGTTTTCACGCACGGTCATTCACAGCGCCTATCGGAACCGGGTGGCACGGGCGTCTCGCCC
>CAZDTB010000568.1:0-3088 GCA_964508075.1 uncultured Planctomycetales bacterium | reverse complement strand
GACCATCGCGATGTTGCGGTCTTTGGGAGCGACGTTGTTGACGACCGTCTCACCGATGCGGATCGTGCCGGCGGTGATGTCCTCCAGGCCGGCGACCATGCGGAGCGTGGTGCTCTTGCCGCAGCCCGACGGCCCGACCAGCACGAGAAACTCGCGGTCGTTGATCACCAGGCTGACGTCGTCGACGGCCTTGACGTCACCCGGGTAGATTTTTGTGACCTCTTCGAGTACGACCTCGGCCATGCCGAATTCCTGAACTGCGGGCGCGGTCCCCCGCGCATAATCTCCCCCGAAACCCGGTCTAGACGCTTCTTCATACGAGTCCCGCGCGGGGTCGTCAAGTCCGCGGTGCTCCGTCGCGACATGTCTTGTGGGCCGTAGCGTCGGCCCCCGCGGGCACAGCTGCGCGGGCTTCAAGGCCGTGCCCCTTCCAAAGGGGATTCTCGTTGCGGGAACGGCGCTCTATACTCCGGACCATCGTCGAACGTAAACGGGCTAACCACCCGAACCAAGAGAACGCCATGGCTGCACCACGCAAGACCCGCAAGCGCCGCCGCACGGAACAGCCCGACCTGAACCAGCGTACCGCCGGCATTCTGCTGCACCCCATCTCGCTGTCCGGTCCACACGGCAGCGGGGATCTCGGCCCCCAGGCCGTTCGCTTCGCTCAGTTTCTCGCCGCTGTGGAACATCGCTGGTGGCAGATGCTGCCGATCGGACCGATCGGCGCCGGCAACTCACCCTATAGCTCCATTTCAGCGTTCGCGGGCGGCTGGCACCTGATCAATCTGTGGTTGCTCAGGGTCACGGATCTCCTGACGGCCAGCGATGTCAAGCCACTACGAACGACGCGCCCGGACAAGGTTCACTATCCCTCCGTGCTGCGCTTTCGCCACGCTCGGCTCCGTCGGGCATTCGAGGTCTTTCAGAGTCGTCGGGACATGCGCGCCGAGTACCAGCGATTCTGCAACGAGAATCGCGACTGGCTCGACGATTACACGCTCTTCCGTGCGCTGAAGGACGCACACAAGGGGGCTGTCTGGACTACGTGGGAGCGCGACCTCGTGGCGCGCAAAGCGAGCACACTGCGCTCCGCCCGCCGCGAGCTGCGAGACGAAATCGAGTACGAGCAGTTCCTCCAGTACATCTTCGATCGCCAGTGGTTCGCCCTGAAGACAGCGGTCAACATGCTTGGCATCAGCCTGATCGGCGACCTGCCGATCTTCGTTTGCCACGACAGTTGCGACGTCTGGGCCAACCAGTCGCTCTACCTGCTGGACAAACGCGGCAGCCCGACGGTCGTCTCCGGCGTCCCACCGGACTATTTCAGCAAGACCGGTCAGCTCTGGGGGCATCCGCTCTACGACTGGAAGCGCCACGCGAGGACCGGCTATCGCTGGTGGGTCTCACGTTTCGCCAACATCCTGCGCCGGTTTGACGCCATCCGCATCGACCATTTCCTCGGCTTCAACCGCCTCTGGAATGTATCCGCCAAGGCGAAGTCCGCGATGCGCGGCAGGTGGACGAAAACACCCGGCGACGCGATCTTCGCCGCCGTCAAGAAGGCTCTCGGTGCACTGCCGATCATCGCCGAGGATCTGGGCTTGCTGATTCCCGACGCGGCCGCACTCCGCGATCGCTGGGGTTTCCCCGGCATGCGCGTGCTCCAGTTCGCCTTCGAAGGCGATGCCAAGGCCCGCTATGACCAGCCGCACCGCTACCCCCGTTACTCCGTCGCTTACACTGGCACGCACGACAACAACACGACGGTTGGCTGGTTCCAGTCGCTGCCCAGGCGCGCCGGCCGGGGCCCGGACGGCCTGACGATCCGCGAGCGCGCGTTGCGCTACACGGGCTCCACTGGCAAGAACATCCACGAGGACTTCATCCGTCTGCTGTACGCCTCGGCGGCCAACACGGCGATCATCCCGATGCAGGACGCCCTCGCCCTCGACGCCAAGGCCCGCATGAACTTCCCCTCCACGGTCCGCGGCAACTGGGAATGGCGCATGCGACCGGGGGCGGCTTCGGCCAAGCTCGCCGCCCACCTGCGGCAACTCGCCGAGACGTACGAACGTGTGAGCGGCTACGTCCCGACCGATCTCCCACCCACAACCTGACGCGTGCCGATCCGAACAACGCTTACCGCACGGCCATTCCGAGGAGTCCCGGCACGCCGGGACGACGAGGAATCTTGCTGAGGTGCAGAGTTCTCCCCGCGCGGAGCCAGGTCTCTCCTCTCGCTGATCATCGGGATGACAGTCCATACTGCGTGCCACGGCCGGCTTGGCCGGCCGTGCGCGCGCCGGCAGGAGAGGTGCGGGCTACTCAGAAACCGGGTCGACTGTCGCGATGCGCTGCTTCTCCCCGGTCTCGAGATCGTGAACGACCAGCTCGTTGGTGTTCCCGTCGATCCAATACAGCCGGTTGTCGACCAAGCACGGCGATATATATGCATAGCCGAGTTCCAGTTCCAGAGCGCGGCCGGACCGTTCGATCAGCAGACGCGGCTCCCCCGCAGCCAGATCGATCGCCTCCAGCCTCAGCACACCCGGGAAGTAAGACATGCGTCGCACGAGCACATGTGTCTCGTCACCGCGCACGATCCAGGATTCGAACGCCGACATGTCATCCGGATCGCACGGCTCGTACTGAGTGAGGACTTCCCAGCTCTGCGTCGGGATGTGATACCCGAGGACTTCATATCGAACGACCGGCTCGTTGAAGAACCTCGCCCAGATCCCGCCGGACTCATCCGATTCTTCCAGCTCGACGGTCTGGTCCATGACCGCCCACTCGCTGGTGAGGTGGATGTCACGGTAGGGCGTATACAATTCCCCGTCCCGCGGGGCATCGGGAAGCCGAAGCACCTCGCCCGACTCGCTGTCGATCAGGTACAGCTCCTCCCAACCGCCCCTCCCTTCCCACCACGAATCCTCCCAGCCAGCGCCGAAGATCCTCCCCGCACGGAAGGCGAGCAAATCCTGAACGGTCTCGGGCAGTTCGATCCGGCGGACCTCCGAAAACGTCGCCAGGTCATAGATCAACACGCCGTTCTCCACGCCGACGACGGCGCGCTCGCCCTCGA
>CAZDTB010000567.1:0-3099 GCA_964508075.1 uncultured Planctomycetales bacterium | reverse complement strand
CGGCTATCGGGATTGGCATTACATGTCCCGCGTGTGCGTGGGCTTCGCCAAGACAGGACACTTGGATGTTGTTAGTTCGAGCAGGCGTCGCTATAGTCCGGGCAATCGTCGGTCGGTCGCGTCTGTTGCAGGAGCATGCCGATGAACACCGGTGGGCCAGGAAGGTCGTTCTGGTTGTCGGCCGGAGCTGTAGTCGTCGCCCTCGCAGCCAGCGGGTGGCTGATTGCGCAGGAATTGGAGCGCGCGACTGCCCAAATAGCCGCAGGGAGCCCCAACGCAACGTCTCAGCGGACGACCGCTTCAGCCACCGCCGCATCGCAGCCCAGCATTGCTCGGACCGCGGATCTGGGCGCCCGCGAGCACTTGGCCAGTGGATTGATCGGGAGCAAGCATGATTTTACGCGTGACAGTGAGAGTGGCCGCGACCTGTGCCTGCCCTGCCACACGCCGCACTTGGTCAACGCGCCCTTGCCGCGGCTCGACCGTCGGCCCACCACTACCCAGCCACTGCGTCCGTACCAGCACCTCGATACCGAGCTGACGGGTTGGTCGCTTCTATGCCTGGGATGCCATGATGGCGTCACGGCTTCGGACGTCTACTCGTCTGCGCACGCGGTGACCATCACCGACCAACTCGCGAATTCTAGCCTGGGGTCCGTCGGCCTGCGTAGCCATCCGGTGGGCATTAACTACCCGCTGGCGGCTGAGGGTTACCATACGCGGGCCGCAGTCGAAGCCGGTGGGCTGCTTCTGCCAAACGGGCGCATTCAGTGCACGACCTGTCACGATGCGCACAACACGCATCGGTACCAGGGCATGCTGAGAATCTCCAACGAGCGAAGTCGGATTTGTTTGACGTGCCATCGCCTCTGACCGAAATCCCGGCCGCCCGGCGTCGCTTCGTGCTGGGCGGCATCGGCACGGCCCTGCTGGTGGGTGCCGGCGTCACGGCCGCGGTCCTTGTGGGCTGCCACGGCGGCCGCTGGACCTCCTCGCCACACGGGCAAACACAGGCCTATCCACCTCAGCCGCAGGTTCCGCGGGTCATCGCACTCGGTAACCTGCGGGGCACTCCGCCGCCGTCGAGAACCGAGATCGAGTTGGCCAGGTTCCTGTTCGGGGCAGAACCCCCACCGTCGCTGACCCTGGCGAACCCCACGGGACTGGCTGCCAGCGGAGAGTGCGTGCTGATCTGCGACGCGGCCCTTAGTACGATTTTCCACTGGGATGCCGCCTCAGGAGAGTTCAGCGAGGCGTGCGCGCCCCCGTTGTTCGAGCACCCCTTCGCGATTGACGTGGCGCCAAGCGGCGAGCGCTTGATCTGCGACCGCGGCGGCGTGCTGCGCTGTGATGCAAACGGAAACGTGCAGTGCTCGTACCGGCCTGATTCTGGGGACTTCAAACCCACGGGCGTGTTAGCGGTCGGGCAAACGGTGTGGGTCAGCAACGATGCCCTGCATCGCATCGAAGTCTTCGACGCGGCCCGCGGGGAACACCTGCGTTCCATCGGCGGGCTGGGTAATGGGCCGGGGCGGTTCAACCTGCCCCGCAGCATGGCCCGGACGCCCGATGGAGACGTGTGCGTCGTGGACATGCTCAACAACCGCGTGCAGGTCCTCGATCAGGGTGGCAACTGGCTCCGCGACATCGGAGGCCCTGGGAACAGCGTCGGTTCGTTCGGGCGCCCGAAGGATGTGGCTGTCGGCCCCGACGGCACGGTCTTCGTGACCGATGCGTTTTCCCAACGCGTGCATGCGTTTGCCCCCGACGGCCAGCCGCTGCTGGCCTTCGGCGAACCGGGTTCGGGCATCGGCGAACTCACCCTTCCCAACGGCATCGCCGTCACGGCCGTCGCTCCGCGGACGGATCACGAACCACCGCCGGGATTGTTGCCTGCGTATTACGTGTTGGTCGCCGAGCAACTGAATCGACCGGGCGTGCGGGTCTATGCCTGGCTGGGCGGTCAACCAGCCGCAGCCGACGTGCGTCTCTCGGGGTTGGCGGCGGACTGGCGCCCCGGCTCAGCCGGCTGGACGGTCGCCAATCCACATTGGGCATCTGACGGCTGCACAAGCTGCCACCGGAGCGACGGTGAGCGACTGCTGCCCATCCCGCCTGAAGAGACCGACGCGGTCTGCGTGTCTTGCCACGACGGCATCAAGGCGCCTGCCGATCCGCATCCGATCGGACGGCCGGCCAACACCGCGCTGGTTACCACGCCGGCCGACTGGCCCACGGTCGACGGTGTGATCGGCTGCCTGACCTGCCACGACATCAAGCCGCAATGCACCGCCCCGGGCAAGCGCCCGGCGGTCAATTACCTGATGCTGCGCGGATACGATCAACAAAGCCCCCTGGAACACTGCTCCGTGTGTCATCGCAGGGACGTTGGCGGCCGCTTCAGCCCACACCGCCAGCGCGACGCAACCGGTCGGATCCGCGACGACGCCTGCTTCTTCTGCCACGCCGAGCGCCCGGAGGTCCCGGCGGACGGGCGACGACGCTTTGAGCCAAAGCTGCGCGTCGCCACGTCCGAATTGTGCCTCAACTGCCACAGCAAACACTGGGACCTCTCTCCCTTGGGGCACGTTGACCGCCCCGTGACACCCAGAATCCGGCAGTGGATGCTGATACGCGAGCTGGGGCTCGAGAACGGCGATGACGTGCAGGAACTGGCCCGCCTGGCGGCTGAATCCGAACGCGGCCCGGCGCGACTGCCGTTGGGAGAGGACAAGGTGACCTGCTACACGTGCCACAATCCGCATTACGCTGGGCTGTTTCCGTCGGACAGCGAGCTGGGTGCACTGGCCGGTAATCCGCAGGATCGTGCTGCGGGGTTGCGGACCGACTGGATCGATCTGTGCTCGCAGTGCCACCACCACTAGGAGGAGCGAATGTCGCCAGCATGTGCGCCGAAGTGGCGTTGTCCCGCCTCGCCGCGAATCAGGCTCGCGGCGCTGTCGGCGGTAACGGCAATACTCTTGTCCGTGGTCGGTTGCGTCCCCCAAAGCGAACCCGCCGACATTAACTCGCCGGTCTACAACAACGCGACCGACCCGACCAACGCCAGCCGGACGCTCCTGTATGCGCTCGACGAGG
>CAZDTB010000566.1:0-3126 GCA_964508075.1 uncultured Planctomycetales bacterium | reverse complement strand
CGCGAAACCGTCGGCCGTCGGCATCCTTGTACCGGTAGTTCTGGTCGACGTATTCCGGAGAGTACGGCATGTACTGCACATTCCACGTCCACTTCCCGCCGTTCGTGTAGAAGAAGAGCGTGTCGTGATTGGCTCCGTATCGCACGGAGTCGCTGTGGGCGCTGCTCCGTTTCCAGACGATCTCGTTCTGAAAGAGGTTCTCCCCGAAGATCTGATCGAGCATCACACGGACGTAAGCGTTGGCATGCCAGTCGCAGTGGTAGTAGAAGCTGCCGGTCTTCTTGAGCACGCGGGCCAGCTCCACGCAGCGCGGCCGCATGTAGTCGATGTACGCCTGCGTGCTGGCGTGGCGGTCCTCGAACGCCCGCGTCTCCTTGGTCTCGCCCCAGAAGACCTCGTAGTTGCGGTTGCTGTTGAACGGCGGGTCGATGTAGATCAGGTCCACGCAGGCGTCGGGCAGCTTGGCGAGCTGGTCCAGGCAGTCGCCGCAGTAGATGATGCGCGTGTCGAGCAGGGCCGACGGACGCGCGGCGCGCCGCGGCGACGCGGCAGGCTCGGCGGGCTGTGCCTTTTTCGACGATCGTTTGCCGGCCATGCCGGACAGTGTACGCAACGAGGCCGCAAGAGGGCAAGGCGACGACGAACAGCGGCTGCAAACCGGCCCCGCATCCTGAAGTGCGACTTGCCCGGCGGAGTCCTTCGGTCGGTTGGGGCAGGCGGGTCGATGCACTAGTGTGCTGTCTCAAAAGAACCGCATCGTATGGGCGTCGCCGGAACTGCCAAAGTGCACGCGGAACCGTGGCACCGGGCGGGCTGAAGCCCGCGGCTCTTCTCTCGGATACGATGTGTTGATTCCGAGGCGATGCACTAGAATCACGGCTTTCCAATATCTACGGGGAGAGGTCGCGATGTTGAGGGAGGCTGCGGGATCTTGAGTCGCCTGACGGGGTTTGTGGCCGAGGTGCGGATGCTGGCGCCGTACGTGTTGGCGGCGGTGCTGGGCGGGGTGCTGGTATGGCTCGGCTCGTGGGCTTTGAAGCCGGCGCCCGCGCCGTTGTCGCCGGACCCGCTGCGCAGCTCGTTCAACGATTATGCCTGGGTCGCGCAGCCGGCGCCGGCGTTTCCGCGACCGCCGCACGCGAGCTTTCTCGAGGGGCTGACGATCGTGGTCGATCCGGGGCACGGGGGGCGGGCGGATCGGGCCGGCTGGAAGTGCGGGCCGACCGGGTTGCGCGAAGCCGAGGTAAATTTACGTGTCGCGCAGTTCTTGCGCGGCTTCCTTGCAGCCACCGAGGTGAATGTCGTCCTGACCCGCGAGGCGGACGTGTACCTGGATGCGGATGACCAGGCGGATTTACTCGCGCGGGTTGCGATCGCCAACGAGTTGCGCGCGGATTTGTTTCTGTCGATTCATCACAACGCCGGCAAGTCGGCGGAGGCGAATTACACGTCGGTCTTCTATCACGGGGCGCCCGATCACAGTCCCGCCAGTCTGGACGTCGCCGGGCACTTGCTCGCCGGGCTGCGCGACGCTTTACGGCTGGAGCAGCAGCTTGCCTGTGGGCTGGTCAGCGACTACGCGATCTATCCCGGCAAGGGGTTTGCGGTCCTGCGCGAGGCGGAGGTTCCGGCGGTGTTGACGGAGTCTTCGTTTCATTCGAATCCGGCCGAAGAGCGGCGGCTGCGTGACCCCGTATACAACCGCCGCGAGGCTTACGGGCTGTTTCTGGGGCTGGCGCGTTGGGCGCAGGCGGGGTTGCCGGCGGTGCGGCTGATCCAACCTGAAGACGGGCGCGTCAAGGCCGGAGAGACGATCATCGTCGCACTCGACGACGGGCTGAGCAGCCGCGGCGGGTTTGGGCTGAATCTGCCGCAAACACGGAGCGACTCGTTGCTGGTTGAACTCGATGGCCAACCGCTGTCGCATTCCGTCGATCTCGCACAGCGGCAAGTGCGGATCACGCCGACGCGCGCGATGGCAAGTAGGGGGGCGCGGCTGCGGCTGGATTTCGCAAACGTGTTTGGCCAGCACGTACTGCACCCCTGGATCGAGCTGAGGCCCGGAGACTGACCGGCCGCGCGCGAGTACCGTTCGCGAGTAGCCACCGCCGAAGCAGCGCGCCGGGCGTCCGAGCCCGGCGCCGCGCGGACCGAAGTCGGCGGTCCCGTGGGTGCTCTTCAGCCACGAAACAAAGCGGCCCGTCGCGTGACGTGACGGGCCGCGGAAAAGGCGAAACGGCGAATCGATCCTGGGAATCTGCGACTTCTCCGAAGTCAGACGTCAGACGACTACTTCCAGTTGTAAGTACTGAAGGGACGGGCAGTGAGCTTCGGCATGGCGGCCACCAGCCAGTAGTTGCCCTTGCCCCGCGTCACGGCCTTGACGCTCGAGCCATACTTCTTCTGGAGGTAGCGGAACGCGGCGGTCGGGGACGGGTTGTTCCAGTAGGACCCCCAGAACTTGCTGAACTGGGTGCCGTTGAACTTGTACACCCACGCGCCCTGGTCTACATACCTGATCCACTTGTTGGCGCCGGCGGGCGAGAAGGCGGTCACCTTGCCCGTGCCGGCGAACTGCTGGTTGATCGTGCGGTACGAACCGATCTTGGCCTGGAGGGTTTTCTTGCAGTTGCTGAACTTGGTGGGGCTGTACGTTGTCGTCGGGTGCCACGAGTAGCTGGTGCCGCTGTACGTCTTCCCGTACTTGCCGGTCGTGTACTGCGTGGTGCCCGTTTTCCAAGTTTTTCGTGTGCTTGGCATACTCATTGTCTCCCTTACTCGCTGTTCGCCTTGTGATTGATTGGATGTCGGACCATTTGTGGTAGCTCTATCGGAGCACCGTGCACGTAAGTTGAGTGGTGGCCGAGATTTTTCTCCCGGGACGCGCTCAAGACGCATCATGCCGGGGCCCGCGTCACTCCCGACTTGATCGCGGATATACTCTTGCGGAAGATTTGTAGTGGTCTTTTCGGGCGTTCGGAGCGACAATCTTGGCGGACAGAAGTCTCGCTTTCGGAGGAACTTGCGATGAGCCGTCGGCGTAGACGCCAATCGGGAATCTCAGCTGAGCAGATGCGCCGGGTGCTCACCGTGGCCACGGTCCTGGGGGGCGTGGGGGTAATGGAG
>CAZDTB010000565.1:0-3127 GCA_964508075.1 uncultured Planctomycetales bacterium | reverse complement strand
CGGGTGTGTACGAAACCATCCAAGCGGCTATCGATGCCAGCCTGCACGGCGACATCATTCTGCTGGCGGACGATACGTACACGGGCTCCGGCAACAAGGATCTGGATTTCGGCGGCAAGCGCATCACGGTCCGGTCCGAGAACGGGCCGGCAAACTGTATCATCGACTGTGAGGGTGACGGGCGCGGGTTCTATTTCCACAGCGGCGAAGGGCCAACTTCGATCGTCCAGGGGCTGACGATCACGAATGGCTACGCATACCGTGGCGGCGGCGTCCGCTGCTATGACCACAGCTCCCCAACGCTCACTAACTGCACGATCAGCGGGAATTCGACCACTGGCGACTACGGCGATGGTGGTGGTGGCGTATATAGCTCCTCGAGCGCACCGACGATCACCGACTGCACGATCTCCAAGAATGTGGTAGCCAACGGCAAAGGTGGCGGCGTCTACTGCTCCTCGAGCGCACCGATGATCACCGACTGCACAATCTCGGGCAACGTGGGAACCAGCGGCGGCGGCGTTTACTGCCTTGCCGGCCGCGCGACGATCACCAATTGCCTGATCTCAGGCAACACGGCCAAGGGCACGAACTGGGGGGGGGTATGGCGGCGGCATCAACTGTCACGACTATTGTGCCTCAACAATCACTAACTGCACGATCTCGGCCAACACGGCGTCCAACGGTGGTGGCGTCAGTTGTGGGTACCACAGCAATCCGACAATCACCAATTGCACGATCTCCGGCAACTTGGCATCCAACGGCGATGGGGGCGGTGTTTATTGTTACTCCAGCGACCCGGCGTTCAGCAACTGTCTTCTCTGGGGTGACACGCCGGACGAAGTATCTGTCTCCTCTGGAGCGCCATCGTTCACGTACTGCGATATCGAAGGTGGCTGGCCTGGCGACGGCAACATCAACGCCCTCCCTAGCTTCGCCTTTCCAGACGACCATCACCTGATGCCGGGATCGCCGTGCATCGACACCGGGACGAACGAACCGGCCGGCGGACTGCCCGCTGATGATCTGGACGGCAATCCACGTCCGCTGGACGGGGATGGCGACTCGACCGCCATCACCGATATAGGTGCCTTTGAGTTCAACCCGGATGTCCCGTCGATTGCGACTTCGCCAACCGTGTTGGAGTTCTTCGTGTTCGAGGATGATCCGAACACGCACAGTCAGATTCTCTCAGTCCGCAACTGCGGCGGCGGGACGCTGAGCTGGGAGGTGGAAGCCGCGTCCGCATGGCTGCAGGCCGATCCGCTGAGTGGACAGTCGAACGGCGAAGTCGACGAGGTCGTTGTCAGCGTGGATGTCGAGGAGCTGGCGCATGGCGATTACGAGTGCGTGGTGATAGTCTCGGACCCGGCGGCAATAAACAGCCCACGCATCGTGCCCGTCCTGCTCCACGTCAACAGGATTCTGCGCGTCCCGAGCGCGTACGAGACCATTCAGGCGGCCATCGACGCCAGCAATGCCACGGGCGATGTCGTCCTACTGGCGGACGGTGTGTACACCGGGCCGGGGAATAAGGACCTGGATTTCGGCGCCAAGCGCATCACGGTCCGGTCTGAAAATGGACCGGAGAACTGTATCATCGACTGCGAGGCCGACGGGCGCGGGTTCTGTTTCCACCGCGGCGAGAGCTCTGACTCAGTCGTCGAAGGCCTGACCATTCGCAACGGCGACGTTAACGGCCGAGGGGGCGGCGTTTACTGCGATGCCAGCGATCCCATGATCACCGATTGCGTGATCACCGGCAACGCGGCAGCCGACGGCGGCGGAGTGGGTTGTTACTCCAGCAACCCCACATTCGCCAGCTGCACCATCTCGGCAAACACCGCCAGTGACGAAGGCGGCGGAGTCCACTGCTACTACTACGGCACCGCCGCGATCCACAACTGCACGGTCACCGGCAACGTAGCAGCCAGGGGCGGCGGCGTTTACTGCGAATACCACGGCAACCCGGAGGTCACCAACTGCGTGATATCTGCCAACACGGCATCCACTGGTGGTGGCGGCATTCACTGCGACTTCTATGGGAATCCGAAGGTCGTCAACTGCGTGATATCGGGCAACACGGCATCCACCGCCGGTGGCATCTACTGCTACGACAGCAGCCCGATGATCATCAGCTGCGCGGTCACGGAGAACAGCGCGTTCCGTAGCACCGGCGTCTCGTGCTACGGCGGCAGCAGCCCGACAATTGTGAACTGCACGATCTCTGGGAACCTCGCCTCCAGTGGCGATGGCGGGGGCATCTCCTGCCACGCCTATGGCAGCCCAACGATTGCCAACTGCAAGATCTCGGGAAATACGGCGGGCGCCGACGGTGGCGGCGTCTACTGTTCCTCCACCAGTGGTAGGCCTGCGTTCATCCACTGCACGATCGCGACGAACACGGCCGGTTCTCGCGGCGGCGGCGTCTACTGCTACATGAGCAACCCGATGATTACAAACTGCACGATCTGGGGCAACACAGCACCCAACGGTGGCGGCCTCCTGTACCATGCGGGGTGCGCGGCGAGCGTTGCAAATTCCATTCTATGGGGCAACTCGGCTACGAACGGGGCCGAGATCGCGCTGGTGAGCTTTCCCGACGTCGAGCAGTATCCGACGCTCACCGTCGCATTCTGCGACGTCGCCGGCGGGCAGGACGGCGTGTACGTGGACGAGGGCTCCACGTTGATCTGGGGCGAGGGCAACATCGACGCCGATCCCTTGTTTGTCGATCCGAACGATGCGGACTATCACTTGCTAGCCGGCTCGCCATGCATAGACGCCGGGTGCAATTGCGCGGTGCCGGAGGACTTCGCGGATCTGGACGGCGATGGCATCTTGTGGGAGTACACGCCATTTGACCTGGATGGTGAAGGACGGTTCTTTGACGATCCCGACACGCCGGACAGTGGTAGTGGAGTCCCGCCGATCGTGGATATGGGGGCGTACGAGTTCGGCGGGAGCGATTTGCCGCCGTGCCATGGCGATCTGGACGGCGATCGTGACGTGGATCTGGACGATCTGGCGGTGTTGCTGGCGCACTATGGCATGTCGGAAGGTGCGAACGGGGCCGACGGGGACATGGATTGCGACGGGGACATTCAGCTTGCCGATCTGGCGGAGT
>CAZDTB010000564.1:0-3128 GCA_964508075.1 uncultured Planctomycetales bacterium | reverse complement strand
ATCCTCCTCGACGAAGAACTTCACGTACTCCGCCGAAACCGACTGATACATCAGCCGGGCCTCGACTCGCGCGGTTCCGGCGGGCAACTCCAGATCGATGTCGTCCCAATGCTGCCCATCGGCGTACGTCGCGCCCACCGGCTCGCACTGACGCTCGGCGAAGGCCTCGTGACTGAAGCCCTCCGGCGGGATGCGATTGTCCTTGGCAATGATGTCGTTAATCACGAAGAAGAATGACGGGCCCGGAGGCTTGCCGAACTTCTTCGCCTGGGCTTCGCTGATCGCGGGCAGACACTCGTAGACCCGGGTCTCCTCCGGATCGAGCAGCGTCGGCAGCTTGACTGCCTTTCCCGAGATCGTGTCGTCTTTCTCGCCGTAACGCCCAATCTCGTGCAGCAACTTGCCGGCCTGATCGAGAAACCGAACGTTGACCCACATTCGGCGACCTTCGGGGTAACCGGTCGGCAACTTGTGCCCGGTCTGATTGGTGATCCGCAAACGCGCCTCTCCCGGTTTGAGGAACGTCAGGTCGAGCGTGGCGGCGGTCTGGAGGAAGCTTCGGGCCTTCTGCTTGCCGCGCTCCAGCGCCTCACGGTCCAAACCTTCTCCGTTCCAAACCCGCCAGATAGCGTCCTGTATCCACGTGGAGCCTCCGACCGGACCATGCTCGACGAAGTACTCGCGCTTGGGGTTCTCGCGCGAGCGAGTCGGATACCCACCGCCTGCAACCATCGGGTAGTGGCATGATTGGCACGAGCCGGCCTTGTCGCGCTTCGCAAAGTCGCTCAGCTTCCATTCGCTGTACGTGCGTTCAATGTGGCCGTAGGTATGGGGCGGTTGCGTATTGACGTCGGTCGCCTGGGCCGGGTTCGAGACGTCGTGACAGGTCCCGCACACGTCACCCGATGCAAGGAAGGGTGATTTCCTGACCTGATGCGGACGCATCGTCACGCGCGCGTTGTCGGCATACGGACCCCGCATGACGTTCGCCGGATCCACGACCATCATCGCATTGCCGAGCCCCGGCGGAACGCTCTTGGTAAGCCAGGTCGCCTCGTCTGAACGTGGGTCAACCAGCCGGTGACACAGAGCACACGTGACCCCGTGCAAATCGTCCTTCATCAGCGCGCTGCCGTCCGGCGGCGAGAGGTGCCCCTCGAAGAAGCCGCGTGGCGTGTGACACCGCAGGCAGAGCTCTCCGATTCCCGGGACATCCTGGTTGGCGATCGTCATGGCCGCACGGAACACGGGATCCCTGGTGGCGAGCGACATCAAGCCGCTTTGCCAGGAGGAATATGGACCGTGACGTCCGCTGCGGGTCCCGGAGTGACAACGAGCGCACGCGTCGGGGGTGTCAAGCTTGATCTCCGCCGCTCCCGGCTGCGAACCGGGCAAGAACACCTGCGCCTGCGCAGCCCAGGCGCATAGTCCCAGGCAATACCAGATCGATGGGAACCCCCAATGCCGTAATTGCACCGTCTTCTCCTGCCTCGCGCTTCGACTGTCTCGCGTCGTGCGTTGACAGATTATAAGCGTCCCTATGCCCCGACCGGCGCGCCGCCAACCGCCAGACCGGGATTTCAGCCTACGTCCCCCCGCGATCGGTCCTCGTCCAGGGAGCGAAGTGCCGGTGGAAGGCGGCCTGCATATGCTCCTCAGTCTCGCCCCGCCAATTCCGGTAGGCCTCGAGCAAGGCTCGCCCGTCACTCGTCAGGTCGGTACCTCCACCATGTTGACCGCCGCGCTGACGCTCCGCCACCGTCAGCCCGGTGCGCTCCTCGATGAGCTGGAGATGCTTCCACGCGAGCCGATAGCTCATCCGCAGCTTCTTGGCGGCCGCCGAAAGCGACCTTGTGGCAGCAATCGCCTCCAGCAAGCGCAGCTTCCCGGGGCCCACCGCGCCGCGACGACTGACGTCGATCCACAGGCGTACGCAGCCGCGCCAGGTCCCCGGCGGGGTGTCACCATTGTTCCTGGCCGGACGCTTTCGCGGCCCTGGCTGGAGCTTTGACATACGTCCTCTCCCCCAAGGAATCTCACGCTTCTCGGGCCCCTGCCCTGCCAACCGCTCAGCATCGCCTCTCGATTGACAGTCGTCAAATCAACGGCACCCCGCTGCCAGCGCCAAACGCCACAGCTAGAATACTCCGATTTTTTGCCGCCTGCCCGTCTTGCCCGGCCGGGCAAAGCATGCTAGACTTCCGCGCGTTGGGAGGCGCGTCCGGGCGGGCGCGGAGTGAGTAGAGCAAGCGGTTTTTTTTGAGGGTGCGATATGCTTCACCAAGCATATCGAGGCCGGAACGGCCAACAACGCGATCCGGGCTTCACGCTGGTCGAATTGCTCGTCGTCGTCGCCATCATCAGCATGCTGATGGGCGTGCTGATGCCGGCGCTCCAGTCCGCACGCGACCAGGCCAAGGACGCCACCTGTGCCGCCCGCTTGCAGCAATGGGGTTTGGCCTTCGCGTGTTATGCGAACGAAAACCGCGGCTTCTGGCCACACTGCGACGGGCTCGACCGCGGACCCCGCCACTACACCGATCCGCGCATCACCAGGGAGGATCTGGCCGACTGGCACGGCTGGGTCGACCTGCTGCCGCCGATGATCTCGATGAACCCCTGGCGGGACCACCCGCGGAACGGCTACCCGGGCCCCGACACGTTCTATCAGTGTCAGTTCGGCGTGGTGCTCCCGGGGAACGGGGCCTACGGGTACCGCCCCGAGCGTGACGGGTACTTCAGCTACGCGATGAACTCGTGCCTCGAGCTGGATGCTAACGCCTGGCAGCCGCTGGGCTACGAAGGCCCGCCGATGCCGTCGTTTCTGGACACGGGCAAGATCCTCTGGCCATCGCAGGTGGTCACGCTGTTTGACCAGTTGCTCGATCCGGAGCAGGGCTTCGACGGCAACGTGATCTATCGCGAGGCCGGCAAGTACTGCGGAAGTTATCCGAAGGCGTTTTCCGCCCGGCACGGGCGGGGTGGGAAGAAACCGGGCGGAAACATCCTGTACGCCGACGGCCACGTGGGATGCCAGGACAGTGTCTGGAAGCCGGAATGGGATGTGAGCCTGCAAGTCCCGCCGCGCAGCGACCGAAACTGGTATCCGTATCCGGACTGGAGAGAAG
>CAZDTB010000563.1:0-3148 GCA_964508075.1 uncultured Planctomycetales bacterium | reverse complement strand
CGTGGTCACCAATCCGTCGCCATTGATGTCCGCGTGCGGCGGCACCGTGCTGCAGTCGGTGTCGCCCGTGCCATAATCCATTCCCCACTCGCTGGAGAATACGCCAAAATCCAGGATATCAATCCGCAGGTCGTCATTCAAGTTTCCGCCCATCAGCGCGTCGTTGTCGCCGCCGGATCCTGACTGATCGGTGAAGTCCGCGACGTATTGCGTATCGACGATCGGACAGATGCCGAACTGGTCCTCGTCCGTCCGTCGCAGCGTGTGCAGCTCATCGCGGGCGGTGATGCACGTATAGTTGCCGCACGGTACCGGAACCAGCACACCCGTGGCCTCGCCGTTGACGAAAGTGATCGTCTGCCGGACGGTTGCCGCTGGCGCCGTGTCCGGGCACTCCCACAGCTCGAACGTGATGCAGCGCGTGATCGGACCAGGGACGATCGTCGGCGACAACTGGACATCCATGACCAGCTCGTTGACGCCGGTCACCGTGACGGTGTGCGAGCAGGTGTTCGGGTTGCCGTAAATATCCGTAACCGTCCAAGTAACGATCGTGGTGCCAGACGGGTAGGTATCTGACGCATCGCCCGTACCGTTGTAATCGTTGAGCACGGACGCCACGCCGCAGTTGTCACCGGTGACCGGGGTGGGAACGGTGACGTAAGCCGAGCAGTCGCCGGCATCTGCGTTGATCGTGATGTCTGCCGGGCACGTGATGGTCGGATCCTCGTCGTCGTTCACTGTGACGTCGAAGACGCAGTCGGTGGTATTGCCGCAGGCGTCGGTCGCCGTATACGTCACGGTGGTGGTCCCGACGGGGAACGTGTCGCCGGGATCATGCGTGGATACGAGGTTGACGGTGCCGCAGTTGTCCGACGCGGTGGGCGCCGTCCAGGAGACGACGGCCGAGCACAGGCCGGGATCGTTGGAGACGGTGATGTCGGCCGGGCAACCGGCTATGTCCGGGGGCATATCATCAACGACTGTGATGGTTTGCAGGCACTCCGCGAAGTTGTCGGCGCAATCCGTTGCCCGATAGGTGCGTTCGACGATGTACGGATCGCCCGGGCAGCCGCTCCCGCTGGTCACAACGTCTCCTTCGTGCGTGAGCGTCACGCTGCCGCAGGGGCTGCTGTCACTGGCCGATCCGCCTTGGGCGACGAATTCAACCAGGTCGGCTGCCGGCGCCGGTACATCGGGCAGGCACTGCAAGTCCAGGTCGGGCGGACACATGATGGTCGGCGGCGTGCCGTCGACGCAGATCGTCGGTGAGTTGACCAGCGTCGGCACCACTTCGTTACCGTACTCGTCGCTGAAGCGCGCCGGTGGATCGTGCGCGCGGAAAGCGACTTGCGCAGGACCTTCCGCCAGGCCAGCTATGAAGTTGAGCGTCACCAGATCCGCCGACAACGAGGTCGGCGACTGGCCGTTCAGATCGTCGATCCCCGCTGCCAGGTCGATGTCACCGCCTACCGCGGTGATCGGTGTGATGATCGGGAGGCCATAGGGCAGCGGGGTGATGTATGACCCCGAATCGAACGTGAGCGCGGCGGGGTCAAAGTTCAGGAACGCCTGATAGCCGCGAACCAGCCCCGGGAGGCACGACTGCGACAGTGTGACCGTCACCGGTTCACCCGGCACGACGCAGATGTCGTCCGGCTCGTTGATGCTCAGCGCGAGCGTGTTCTCTTCCGTGCACTCCAACCCGCGCAGGATGATGCCCGACTGGTTGAGATACGGCGAGCAACCGCCGTCGTCCATCTCGGCGGGATGATCGTAGTACCCGTCACCGTCGCCGTTGACCAGATTCGACGCCGGGTCGCACCCGCCCTGGAGCACCCACAGGTCGGACCACATGTGGTCCTGGTTGGTGCCGTAGGTGACCGTGCCCGGCCCGGTGAACATGGCGAAGACGTCCGGGTCGAGGATCGGGCTGCCGTTCGGGTAAGACGACCACTCCAGCGGCAGGATCTCGACATAAAACGTCTCGTCGAGCCCGAAGTCCAAACCGGCCGCCGTGAGGTCGACCAGTCCCGAGCGAAACGCGTAGAACCCCGCGCCGGCCAGCGTGATCGGATCGAAGTTGAAAGCGATCGACTTCGCGGGCGTGGGCGGCTCGACCACCGGATCGGTGGCGTCGGCCACGGGATCAGGCGGCGCATTGTAGAAGCTGACTATGATGTAAGGTCGCAGGATGTCGTTGACGAAGTCGCCGTGGAGGCCGAAGGAGAATTCGAGCTCGGTGACGTGTCCGCCGCCGACCGCTGCCGCCCCCGGGCCCATGAGCCCATCGTCGAGCGCCCAATACACGGCTTCACTCCCGCCGGTTGTCCAGAACCAGAAGCCGTTGCCGCTGGGTTGCAGCCCGGTGTACAGATCGACTGCCCCGCGGGAATCATTCCCAGGCTCGTCAACGATGATGACGTCATCTGGAAGAGGTGCGCGGCCGCAGTACTCGAGCGTCTGCCGGACTGGCGCAACGTCTTTCACCGCCTGCATTCCCTCGAAACAGCGACTCCGCAGCTCGCTCACGGTCTCCGGATCCAGCGCCGTTTGGGCCAACGTGCCGGCGGTTGCCGCCAGCACCAGGGTGGTCGCCAAACACCGCGCGGAGCGGGACCTGCCACACTTCGAACTTGCCGCATACACGATGCTCCTCCTTACGCCGAGCTTCAGTTTTCGGCAATTGCCCGGCCTGCTCGCCGACCCACGTCCGTGAACATGGAGCGGTGAGCGTGCCGGTCGTACGCAGCGAGGGGTCGGACGGCGCGTGACGGGGTCCGTCACGCGCCGTCCCGGATCCGTCGATATCAGCACCGACGTCCGATTCCCAACGCGAAACTACGGTCGCGGTTGAGCCTCCGCCGGCGCGGCCGGCTTCAGGTTCGATTGCCACGCGTCGTCGGCCGGAACCACAGCCGGCTTCGGACGGGCGCCGTTGAAGAACGCAACGACGTCGGCCTCATCGAGCCAGCCATCGTTGTTCAGGTCGCCAACGGCGAGGTGCCCCAGACCGAGCTGGTACAGCTCGTCCACCGAGATCTCGGTGATCGGACCGTCGTCGCCTTCACCAAGCGGCGCGCCACAGCAGTTGGCCTCGTTACCGAGCAGGAAGTTGATCTGGATGAACGTGAAGTCCGCGGTATCG
>CAZDTB010000562.1:0-3176 GCA_964508075.1 uncultured Planctomycetales bacterium | reverse complement strand
AACCCGGTCTTCGAGAAGGCCGGGATGCAGCGGATCGGCGTCTGCACGCCGCCGGTCGGGACCTGCCTGTTCCTGGGCTGCGGCATCGCCGAAACCACGGTCAGCAAGATCATCCGGCACCTGCTCCCGTTCTTTGCGGCGATGGTGGTGGTGCTGATGGTGACCACGTACGTGCCGTGGCTGTCTCTGGCGCTGCCGGACGTGTTCGGGCTAAAGTAGCGGCCGGGCTTCGTCCCGGCCAAGTGTACTGTCCGCCCTCCGCTGGTGGTCAGTCCGCACCGCTTTGACCGAGGCCCGCCGGCGCTGCGAGCGTGGCACTTGCGTTCCCGCGACATCGGACCAGCGTGCTTGCGGTCCGGAATCGACCGGCTACGCTTGCGGCAGCAAGCGCGAAACAACCAGGAGCGCTCGAAACGTGAATGCACTGTTCGAGAAGCCCAAATCCGTCGTCGGCATGATCCACGTCGGGGCGCTCCCCGGGACGCCGCGGAATCGTGAGGCGCTTGGCGCCATCATCGAGCGGGCTTGCGAAGAAGCCCGCGTGCTCGCCCACGCCGGCGTCGACGGGCTCATGATCGAGAACATGCACGACGTGCCTTATCTCAAGGGTGACGTCGGGGCGGAGATCGTCGCCGCGATGACCGCCGTCGGAGCCGCTGTCCGCGATGGGAGTTCACTGCCCCTCGGTGTGCAGATTCTGGCGGCGGCGAATCGCGAGGCGCTCGCGGTCGCCCTCGCTTGCGATGCCGATTTCGTGCGGGTCGAGAACTTCGCTTACGCCCACGTCGCCGACGAAGGGCTGATGCTGACCGCCGAGGCTGGCCCGCTGCTGCGTTATCGCAAGGAGATCGGCGCCGGGCACGTCAAGATCATCGCCGACGTGAAGAAGAAGCACTCGAGCCACGCGCTGACGGCGGACGTCTCGCTGGCCGAGGCGGCCCGCACCACCGAGTTCTTCGGCGCCGACGCGATCGTCGTCACCGGCACTGCCACCGGTCAGCCGACGTCGCCGGAACACGTGGCGACCGTGAAGCAGGCGGTCAGCATCCCGGTCTGCATCGGCTCGGGCCTGACGCCGGCTAACCTGCCCGACCTCTGGCCGCACGCCGACGTGTTCATCGTCGGGTCATACTTCAAGGTCGACGGGCTCTGGTCGAACCCGATCGACCCACAGCGTGTGACCGAATTCATGACGACCGTCGCACGCCTGCGCGAAAGCGCCTGACGTGTGCCTCAGCCGCCCGGCGTAGCGCCCGACGGCCCGTCGGCCGACGGCCTGCGAGCCACAGGCCGCTATATCACACGCCACCAGACGGCCTGCGAGCCGCAGGCCGCTACTGTCGGCTCCTGCAAGCATGTTGTATTCGACGTCCGACACGGAGGTCGGACGCTACGAGTTTCCTGAAACCGTTCTAATCCGCCGCCTCCAGCCGCAGGTAGTCCAGCCCGAACATGTAAGACTTCGCCGCCTTTTCGTTCGCCCCGAGAATCTCGACGGTCAGCTTGTTCTGTCCCGCCGGCAGGTTGAACACCCCCAGTCCGCGCTCCCCCGACACCTTCACTCCGTCGTTGTAGAGATCGATCGGCTCGCCGGCCGGTTCGTCGTTGACGTAGAGCTGATGGATCCCGTAGTCGCCCGCCGTGAGGAAACGCGCGATCACGCGGCATTGCCCCGCCTGCTTGACGTCAAAGCCCAGCACCAGCTTGTCGCCGGGCTTCCCTTCACGCCACCACAGGTGTGTCTCGTTGCTCAGCCCACCCCACTCCTGCGGCCCCGGCGCGCCGGTCTTCTCCAGAATCGTCATCTCCTCGCCCTCGAGTGCCCCTTCCACCCGCGGCGGCTCGTACTTGGGTATTTCGACCACACGCAGGTCGGCGTCGTCGATCGGCGGAAAACCATCCGTCCCGCCCGGCCGCGCGTACCAGTACGACACGACCGACATCGCCACCTTCGTCTCGGCGTGCCAGTGCCACAGCTCCATGTCGAAGCGGAAATCCCGCTCGAACGGAATCCGGTCGATGATGTGCCAGCGATTGACCGAGGTGTGCCCGTAGTTCCCCGGCCCATCGCAGCGCGGCTGGTTGTGGTAGGCGTGCGTGAACGGCTCGTTGCAGCACCAAGCGTAGCCGTAGTAGTCCTCGGTGCCGGTGCCGAAGTGGCTGGGGAACGTCTCGCCGTCCACGTAAATCTTCTCGTCTCCCTCACCCCACCAGTCCTTGACCGGATTCGCGGTGTTAAACGCCGCCCCCACGAACACGCCTTGTCCGGTCGCGGTCAGGTAGTTCCAGTCCTGCATCGGGCGCGTCGGCACGTCGTACTCGCCGCGCCACTTAGCGTGGAAGTGCATCGAGCGGTTGGTCCAACGATAGCTTTTCCCAGCAACGCGGAATGCCACACTGATCGGTTTATCGCCTAGGTTGCGGAGCTCCATTCCTGCATAGCGGCGAAAAGGCATCACCCAGTGGCACCACATCTTGCCGTCCTCGGTCACGCCGAGTGGCAGTGACGCATATGGATTCAGCCCCGGCGCAGCTCCGAAGAAGTCACCGACCGGACAAACGACGGTCCGCTCTCCATCAAACTGCATCGTCAGCAGCAGCTGGCGCAGCGCCCGGGCCGTGTCCTCCGCACTGACCGACACGTGCAGCCCAACGATCGCTCCCGACTTCCACTTGGGTGTTTGCCAGCTCACACATGCGCCCGGATCTAGCGGTACACCGTGCTCCGATGCGGTTTGAGCCAAGTTCATCGCGGGCTCGACGCCGCATTCGCGCGGCGACGCCAGACCCTCGGCCACGGCGTCGATCTCCGTCGTCAGGCGCTCCAGGTCCGCGAGGACGAAGGTGGTCACGTTCGTACTCGACGGATATGTGCGATAGTTCACGTGATAGTAGAATCCACCCTCATCACTAGTGATTTTGCAGTGCTTTGCGTACGGGATCGGGAAGTAGCTGTTCCAGCCCCGGCTGCGCTCGCCGGCGATCGGCTTGGGAATGCCGGCGAACTTCCCGCCCAGCACGTCCGTCATCGGTGCCTCGATCACCGGCGTCTCGGCGTGGTCCAGGTACATGCGCAGCGTGCCCTTCGGATTCGCCGACCAGATGCGCACGATCGCTCCCGGACCGTCCATGTCCGCCATCACGTGTTCCTTCCGGTCGCCGACTTCCTCGACGCG
>CAZDTB010000561.1:0-3181 GCA_964508075.1 uncultured Planctomycetales bacterium | reverse complement strand
GCATCCAAGACCGCCTGCGGCGCGCGACTGAGCTTCCCTGCTCATCAGAGTAGGTCTTCCGGCGAAAAAGACCTCAAGGTCGCGCTGCCGAACTCGTTTGCGCACAGCGGCGAGTCCGTCCGCCGCTGCAATCACCCTCGCCAAACCCACGCACTATTCGCTCACGCCGATCACGCTATGCCGGCTGCTCGGGCCCACGGTTGGCGGCTGGCAATTCCCGCAACTCCTTCATCGCCGCCGCGCGATGCTGCGGGTACTCGGGCCATTTGCCGTCCTGGAACGCGTCGAACGCCGTTCTGCTCCAGAGTTCGAGCCGATCCTGCACGCCGATCAGCGTGACTTCTCTTCCGATCCCGGCACGCTTCAGCAACCGCTCCGGGATGAGTATGCGACCCTGGCTGTCCGGATCCAGCAACGTGCTTTGCGAGTACTCGAACTGTCGCCACTCGTGCCCGTCCTCCGAAAGCTGCTCAGGAGGCGGAATCTGTGCTCGGGCCTGTTCGAAGTAGCGTTCCGGGTATATCGCCAGCGTCCCGCGTCGCTGCCCGGGGACGACGTAGAACGAGCGACCGTCCGCGTCGCAATTCATCTTCGAGCGGATGGCATGCGGAATCGACAGCCTGCTCTTGGCGTCGATCGTAAGCTCGTACATGCCAACGAAGAACATCGTTCACGTTCGCCCCACCTGCCTCCACTCCTAAGCTCGCACAGGGAAAGCATACCACATCTTCCCACACAGGCAAGCGCACGCATGTGATTTTCCGGAAAATCACCATTTTTCTCGCCGCTAATCGTCGGGCGCGCGTCGAGTGGCACCACGGCACACACAACCGGCTGCGGCTTCGCGCCCGGAAACCCCCTACGGCTCGTGGCCGCCTCCAAAGGTCCGCCGCTTCGAGGCTGCGATCAGCTTGGCTACAGGTTCCTTTGCGCCCCGTTCTTGCAGCTCTCCAACGCCGCTCGAACGACCGCCAGACAGGCTGCGACGCTTGCTCTCCGCAGCGCCGCCCGCTCTATTCGCGGGCAAACGTCCCCAGAAGTGACCGTCAACTTGGCATGCCTGCATCCGGGCAGGTTTCCAGCACGCCCACGGCCGGCGTAACTTCAGCTCCGCGCACCACTTACGCCGCAGAAGAGAATGGGCGCGTTCTCGCTTATGTACGTTTGGAATGGCTATCCGGCCCCAATCTCACCCGTTGATGCCAATCCACCCTGGCGCAGAGTCGGGTCGAGTCGCTGCCACCCGTCGCGCACCAAGTGCAAGCCGTGTACGCAGCTCTCGAACTCGTCACTGAGCTTCCGGAGCAGTCCCGCCGGCGGCTCGGCCTGCTCGCCGCTCAGCTCGCTGGCAATGCCGTATGAGCGGCTGCCTTGCAGAAGGTACTCGCGCAGCCGATCCACGCCTGCTCCGCGGCGTCGCAGGCTCTCGGGGTACACCCCGGTCCAGAACAGCGTGAAGTCCCCGATGTAGTGATTGATCAGGCGTGTGCGCAGCGTGCCGTCGACTTCGGGTCCCAGGTATGCTTCCGCCTCCACCCGCGAGACTTCGCGGATCACCTCGCCGTCCACGGTGTGTAGGCGGAATATGGCATCGATATGCACGAAATCGCCCAGCATCGCGCTGAGGTAATCCGTCAGCCGGGTATCGCAGATACCCAACTCGATCATGAACACCTGCTCGACCAGTCCGCCGAACAGCCTCCGCAGCGGATGACCCGGGGAGACCTTCGAAACCATTTTTCGCCCTCGCTCGTCGGCGCGGTCCAGCCCCGCCGCACCCGATTCTAGGGGTTCCTTCGCTCTTGATTGTTCTAATCGTCCATCAACGCGAGAGCTGTAAATGCGCTGGCGCCTCTCCGAAGGCAGGCCCGATCTGGCGCGCACCGCCCGGGTGCAGCACGCCCCTCAGGGCCGCGCCGCTTCCGATAAGCTCACGATCGCCGAAACTTTATGGGTCAGACGTGCGGATCGCTCGCGGAGACCCGGTGCCGGCCCCGCCGCGGGGCGGTAATCGGCATGCCCTCCGGCCGGCCGAAGATCATGCGTCCGGCCGAGGTCTGTAAGACACTGGTAACCGAGAGCGTGATTTCCTCGTTGATTTTTTCGCGTGAGTTTTCCGCGACGATCATGGTTCCGTCTTCGAGGTAGCCGACGCCCTGACCGGGCTCTTCGCCCGGCTTGATGATCTTGACGCGGATGGTCTCGCCCGGCAATACGACGGGTTTGAGCGCGTTGGCCATATCGTTGATGTTGATCACATCCACGCCGCGCAGCTGCGAGATCTTGTTGAGGTTGTAATCGTTGGTGACGATGCGGCCGTCGATTTTCTTGGCCAGCTCGACCAGCTTGTGGTCAACGTCGGCGGTCTCGTCGACGCTCGGCAGGCGGGTTTCAGAGATTTTGATTTCGATCTTGTCGTTGGTCTGGAGCTTGTTGAGCATGTCCAGTCCGCGCCGCCCGCGATTGCGCTTGAGCTTGTCGGAGCTGTCGGCGATGGCCTGCAACTCTTGCAGGATGAACCGGGGGATGATCAACGGGGAGTCGATGATCCGCGTGTCGGCGATGTCCGCGATGCGGCCGTCGATGATCACCGACGTATCCAGCACCAGCGGCCGATTGCCGCGCGTCTGCTTGGCGAATTCCACGTAGGGAATCACGAAGCGAATGTCGTCCTTGGTTTGAAGAATGAAGCTGATCGTCAGGTAACAGCAAACCGTGCCGATCATCAGCTTGATCGCGCCAAGCACCTTCGCCAGCTTGGCCATCTCCTCCGGATCGTCGAACTTCGCCGTTGCCACGATGAGCAGATCAAGAATCTCCCCCAGGCCCCAGGCCGCCACCATCCCGACCACCAATCCCAGAAAGGCGCCGGAAAGGGCGGCCAGCGATTTGCGTGGCAGGAACATGTCGACGCCGATCAGCACCAACGCCACGCCGATCACGGAAAGCATGGTCCAGAATCGGGTTTGCTTCTCGGGATCCCCCTCGCCGATGGAAAATGCGAGGGCCGCGATGAGAACAATGAACAACCCGCGCAGGCCCCAGAGTAACATGATGAACTCCTTGTATAATGACGCCCGCGATAAACAGGGTAGGCTGACGGTACTCCCCACCCATGCGAGGTCGCTTACATATGATTCTACCGATCACTGGGCGTCAAAGTCATTGTACAACCTCAATT
>CAZDTB010000560.1:0-3186 GCA_964508075.1 uncultured Planctomycetales bacterium | reverse complement strand
TTTATAGCTTCGCGGTCCACCGACTCGACAGCGCCGTCGAGGCCGGACTCGCGGAGGCCAAGTTCGGCTAGCTGATCCGGAGCCATCCCGTTCAGTGCTTTCCCAGCGGCATCGGACGGCGGTCTCCTTTCGATTGCAGCCACCAGGTCTAGAACGTGAACCTGTTGGTTCGGATGTTGCAGCAGGCACGAGATGTCGTGGAGTCCTTTCGCGTCCTTCAGCTGGATGCTGGTGCCTTTGTAAACGATGTCCCAGATGTCGCCTCTACGTCGAAAGACGTACTCGTGGACTGACTCGGGTTCGGGTGGGACCAGATGTGCAGAACCAGAGGCCGTTTCTGCGGAGCGCCTGGCATGCGACTTGTCGAAGTAGGCCGCATCCTTCTCAAAGCGAACGCAGCGGTCACGTTCCACAGCGCTCTTGAACGTCTCGATGTAGTCGTGGGGCGTCAAGGATAACTCGAATGGCCGGTCCGCGGACTGTCCCCGGACGTGGACAACCAGGTCGTCCACTGCGGTGTAGGCGAAGGATCGCCAGTCAGTCAGAGGGTACCGCTCACCGAATGAAGGAATATGACCGGCCTCCCGCAACGCGTCACGGGCTCGCTGGGCCCGCTCCAGCAACTCGGCCAAGTCTCGTGCCCGGATGCCGTACCTGTCCGGTTCGGGATCGTATGATTTCGGCCAACTCATCAAAGAGGACGGGAGAGCGGTGCGTTCGATGAAGGCTGCGAGGTCCCAGAGAAGATCTTGCCACGAGGGCTTTTCGGGCATCGTCCTGACCTCCCGTCATAAGCTTGGCCAGCCGTCCAGCTCGTTGTCTGTAGCTGCCGCACGCACAGAATACCAGCATAACGCGGATCGACCGAGCTGGCGTGTGGTTTGCGGGGGATGACCGGCCAGCGTCAGCAGGACACTCACCGCCCGCCTCAGAGGCCAGCCAGCGGGTCGCTTGCCCGCCGCCATGGAGACCGGTAGCATCGTAGCCGCAGGGACTCACTTTCCGGGGTAACGAGCACATGTCTCACGCCGAAGCTGACGAACTTGAACGGCAGACCCGCAAGCGGCGGATCGACCCGAAGCTGAAGGCCCGCGGATGGTCGATCGTACCGGCGGATAGCCCTCGTACGCTCAGCCCGGAAGCCATCACGGAGTACGAGACCGACCATGGCCCCGCCGACTACGCCCTCAGCGTTGGCGGCCGCATCCTCGGCGTCGTCGAAGCGAAACGACTCACCATCGGGCCTCAGAATTCGCTGACCCAGGCCGAGCGGTACTCACGGGGCGTCACCAGCAGCCCGTTCGACTTCGATGGCTTCCGGGTGCCGTTCCTCTATTCCACCAACGGGGAGGTGATCTGGTTCCACGATGTACGGCATCCAATGAACCGCTCGCGGAAAGTCGCCGACTTCCACACGCCGACCGCCCTCCGCGAGATGCTGGAGCGTGACTTCGAGGCCGAGTACCGATGGCTGGCGGAGGCCCCGAACGACCATCCACGGCTCCGTCCGTACCAGATCGAGGCGAACGAAGCCATTGAGCACGCGATCGCCAACCGTACACGTCAGATGCTCATCGCCATGGCCACCGGCACCGGCAAGACGTTCACGATGGTCAACGAGGTCTACCGGCTGATGAAGTCCGGCGTCGCCAGTCGGGTTCTGTTCCTGGTGGACCGCCGAGCCCTGGCCGCTCAAGCCGTCCGGGCGTTTGCGTCGTTCGAGCCGGAACCGGGCCTGAAGTTCGACAAGATTTACGAGGTCTACAGCAACCGCTTCCACCGTGAGGACTTCGGCGAGGACGAGAAGTTCGACCCGAAGGTCCTACCGCAGCGATACCTGCTCGACCCGCAACCCGGCCACGCCTTCGTGTACATCTGCACGATCCAACGCATGGCGATCAACCTGTTCGGCCGGGGAGCCGTCTTCGGGGGCGAAGATGACGTGATCGACGAGGACGCCAACCGGTTGGACATCCCGATCCAGGCCTTCGATGTAATCGTTGCCGACGAGTGCCACCGCGGCTACACGTCCGCCGAGTTGTCCGTGTGGCGGGGCACGCTCGAACACTTCGACGCCATCAAGATCGGGCTGACGGCCACCCCGGCGAGCCACACGACCGCCTACTTCAAGGACATCGTCTATCGTTACGGCTACGAGCAGGCGGTCCGGGACGGTTTCCTAGTCGATTACGACGCCGTGAAGATCAGCTCCGATGTCCGCATGAACGGCATCTTCCTGAAGGAGGGTGAGCAGGTTGGCCTGATCGACACTGGCACCGGAGTGGAGCAACTCGACCTCCTGGAGGACGAGCGGCAGTTCGACATGACCGATGTAGAGCGTAGAGCGACGGCTCCGGACTCGAACCGCAAGATCATCGAGGAAATCAGGAAGTACGCCGTGGAGCACGAGCAGCAGTGCGGCCGGTTCCCCAAGACGCTGATCTTCGCCGTGAACGACTTGCCGCACACGTCTCACGCGGATCAGCTCGTTGACATTGCCCGTGACGTGTTCGGTCAGGGTGAGTCGTTCGCCCAGAAGATCACTGGCACCGTTGACCGGCCACTCCAGCGAATCCGCGAGTTCCGGAACCGCCCCAACCCGATGATCGTCGTTACCGTCGATATGCTCTCCACCGGCGTGGACATCCCGGACCTGGAGTACATCGTGTTCCTCCGTCCGGTGAAGTCCCGCATCCTGTTCGAGCAGATGCTGGGCCGCGGCACCCGCAAGGGCGACAAGTACCCCGATAAGTCGCACTTCACGGTGTTCGACTGCTTCAACGGCACGCTGCTGGAGTACTTCCGGCAGGCGTCGGCATTCACGGCCGATTCTCCGCTCCGGCCCCCGCGGACCATCAAGGAAGTCATTGAGGACATCTGGCAGAACCGCGACCGGCCCTACAACACCCGCTGCCTCGTCAAGCGGCTCCAGCGGATCGACAAGGAGATGTCCGGCGATGCCCGGGAAGCATTCGCCGCCCACGTCCCCGACGGTGACCTGGGCCGGTTCGCCAGGGAGCTACCGGTCGGCCTGGATCGTGAGTTCACGGCTACCATGAACATCCTACGAGACGAGGCATTCCAGGACCTGCTGGTGGGCTACCAGCGGGCCAAGCGTGGCTTCGTCGTGGCGTACGACACCGTGGACACGGTCAGCTCCGAATGGCTGATCGGCGAGTACAAGCC
>CAZDTB010000559.1:0-3196 GCA_964508075.1 uncultured Planctomycetales bacterium | reverse complement strand
GGGTCGGCTGATTCCGGTTTCGCGTCGGCTTGGCTATGCCGCCTTGTCAGGAGCGGTTGTGGCGGCGATGGGCGTAATCGCGACGGACGGGTTCGCCGCACAAAACGCTTGGATGACGGGAGTCACACTTCTGCTGCTCCTGGGCGGGATGGACTTGCTGGTGCGCGATGGGCTCGAGTATCGCCAGCCCGCAGCGGCTGTGGCGGCCTGCCTGCTGATCCTGGCGGCGAGCGGCGCTGGTTGGGCCTTGCTGACGACGGGCATCGGCACCGTCATCCTGCCGTATGTGGCCGTTCCGGCCGGCGCGTTCCTGCTTGTGCTGCGCGTCGCAGTCGTTGCACCTCGGTCGCTGCTGGTCGGCCAACCCGATCAGACTTACACGGCCGCTGCGGGGCCCGGCCAACACGTCTCGCTCGGGCATACGCTGTGCGTCTACGTCGCTTACATCGGCGGCGCGTTGCCGGTGGCGATGCTGTTTGTCATGAGTTGCCATGGTCTCACCGGGCGGACCGTGACGGCCCTGCTGTTGACGGCGGCGCCGGTCGTGTCGGGAGCGATGGTGCTTCACAGCCTAACGCGCACCGAGCGGGCGGACGAGCATGGCTCGGCTTGACGGAATCGGGCATCTCTTCTGGGATCGGCGTTGGCATGACGGCGCTGGAATCCGACGCCCTTTACGGGCTTCGCGCCGATTCGGGTTCCGTGATTGGGCCGGTGGGCGTGCTTGTTCCCTTCCGGAGCGGTTCTATAATGCCACCTTGAGGGTGCTCCGACTGGCGCGGTCGGGGCCAGTTTGCACGTTCGCATTGGCTTCATACGCGCGCCGGGCAGATACGGTTGGCTGCGTTGTGGCTCGCATGCGATAGGAGAGGCTTCCATGGCCGATGAGCGCTGGAATCTGCAAGGGATTTCGTGGTCGGAGACCTTCCCGTTCGTCCGACTGTTCTCAACCTTCAAGCGGGCGATTTCGTTCTGGCCCCTGATGCTGGGCTTTTCGTGCGTGTTCTTGACGTACGTTCTGGGGCGCGTGCTGGACGCGGTTTGGATGTCGGCCGATGCCGGTGTGTTGGCCGTTTCCGGCCCGCGGCATGAGAACGAGGTCGCCGCTTACGCCGCTTTGGATCAGCCGAGCTTTGAAGAGTGGCTGCGGGATGCTTCGCAGCGCTGGGAACGGCTCGAGGCGGACGACGCGGAAGACGAGGCCGCCCCACCCGAGCAACAAGTGTCCGAGATGCTGGCCCTGATCGATACGCGACTCGAAAGCGGTCTCGAACTGATCGCCACCAGAATCGAGGCGATCGAAGCGGATGAGCAGGCCTCCGCCGAAGACAAAGAATCGCGCCGCCAGGAGCAGGAGCAGGGGCGCGCCGAGTTGCGGCGGGCGGCGGACATCCTGCGCCTGACGCTGACCGGGCACGATGTAGCCGCGGTCGGTTCGCGGTTGGAGCAGGCGACGGCGATCTCAACAGTTCTGGATGCCGACCCGGACGTGGACCGGCAGCAGCGCGCTGACGAGCAGGGGCGGCTGGCGACCTTGCTGGCCACGCAGAGCCGGAGCGCTGAGTTGAAGATGCGCGGGCCGTTCATCAGTCTGCTCGACTACGAGATGGATTGCTTTGCCGCTGCCATTCAGGGGGTCTGCAGCGGGCGCTGGGGGCTGTCGGGTTCGGCCTTGAGCAACGAGCCGGCGATGATCGGGAGCATCGCGTCGGCCGGCAGCGGAGTCTTGTGGCTGGTGACGAAGCGGCCCTGGTTCGCGGTGATCTTCGCCATCGTGTTGCTCGTGATCCAGGCCTTGTTCGGCGGGGCGATTTGCCGGGTGGCGGCGGTGCGCAGCGCGCGCGAGGAAAGCACGTCGTACGCGACCGCCCTGGGTTTCTCACGCGAGAAGCTGGCCGGATCGATCGCGGCCCCGCTGTTGCCGGCCGGCATGTTCGTGGTTGCCGGGCTGTGCATCTTTGTCGGCGGACTGATTGCCGCGATCTGGGGCTTGCACACGATTGCCGGAGTGCTCTACGGGCTGTCGCTACTCGGCGGGGTGGTCTTGACGTTTACGCTGCTGGCGGTGGTGCTGGGATTCCACCTGATGTGGCCGACCATCGCCGTCGAAGGGTCGGACGCCTTCGACGCGGTCCAGCGGGCCGCGGGGTACGTCTTCGGGCGACCGTGGCACACGGCGTTCTACTCGTTCGTGCTGTTGTTGTATGGGGGTGTGTCGTTCGTGATAGTGCGGATCATCGCGATGCTCGTGCTGAAGCTCAGCCACGTCTTCACCGGGGCGGGCATGAATCTGGCCAGCAGCGCCGAAACGAGCACGATCGGGAAGCTCGATGCCATCTGGCACATGCCGGCGTGGCAGGATCTGCCACTGCTGCCGGCCACCGGCGACGTGAATTTCTGGGGCACCTTCGGCAACGCCCCGCTGAGCGGGGCCGAGTCGTTCACCGTGTTCTTCCTGGCCTTGTGGGTTTTCCTGGTGGTCGGGTTCGTGGGGGCGTTCATCGTCAGCTTTTATTTCTGCGGCAGCACGGAGATGTACTTCCTGCTACGGCGTGAAGTGGACGCGGTCGACTACGACGAGATTTACTACGAGGAGCTCGAGGACGAGTTGGACGAGGAAGAGCAGCCGGAGGCGGCCGAACCCGAGAACGCCGAGGAGCCCCAAGCGCCGCCAAAGCCCAAGCGACGCCCCAGGCCCAAGAGGCCCAAGGCGGCTGACAAGCCTGAGAAGAAAGAGCCGGAGCCCCCGGCCGATGATTCGTCGTCCGATTGACCGACCGTCATGTCGGAAGCTCCAAACACGTCGCCGCCGGAGAACAAGGATTTTCGTCGGCTGCGCGAGAGCGGGGCGCAGAGCGGCGCGAGCCTGGCGATCGGGTCGCGGATCGGCGCGGCCCGTGATGTCGTAGCGCGGGCCGCGGTGTTCGTCGGGTTCACCCCAAACCGAATGACGGTCTTCGGCTTCCTGGTGACGTGCGTCGCCGGCTGGTGCCTGCTGAAGGGGGCCTCGCATCAGGTTCCGTATTTCTATAACGGCCAGGGGCCCGTGAGCTGGTGGCCGGCGTGGGCGGCGCTGCTGCTCTTCATTGCGGGTGCTTGCGATATGCTGGACGGGGCGATCGCGCGCGTCGGAAACATGTCCAGCCCGTTCGGGGCAATCCTCGACTCCACGCTCGATCGCTTCGGCGATATGGCG
>CAZDTB010000558.1:0-3201 GCA_964508075.1 uncultured Planctomycetales bacterium | reverse complement strand
AACGGCCGGGTCATCGCGATCCCGCAAGTCGGTGGGCTGCATCACCAATACACGCGCGCTGCCTGACGGGGCCACCTCCCCCACCGCCGCTGTCAGCAAATCCCAGTTGGTCGACGTGTGCCTCCGACGGCAGGTTCGCGCCGTGCCCTGCGCTGGATGCTCCCGCGGTCCCTTCACGACCGCGAAGCCGTCTCTCTGCTGGCACTCTGCCCATCGCAGGCGCCTGGCAATCACGCACTAGGCCACGGATGACATTCTCGGGAGGGACAGCTGCCATTCGGCAGGCAGATGCATGCGCTACCGCTGAGTGCGCTCTGGCGGATTGGCCAATCGCCATGGCTTTCTGAAGTCGACCTGCCGGTTTCATAGGCGTCCTCGAAGAATGGAGGTTTGCAGCCGCATCGCAGCGCGGCAGGCCATACCCGGACCAGCGCACGAGTTCGGCATTTCGCTAGAGACTTGGTTACGAAACTAACCCCATGGGCTTGAGAGTGTCTTTATTGCGGAAGCTGGTCTTGGTACGCCTGGACAGCAAAGAGGATCGAGGAATGTCAACGCCAAGATTCACCAGCAGAACCTCAATCGCGATCGTATTAGCTGGTGTGCTTTCGGCTGCCGTGTTCGCTGGCGATCGCGCTCACCGTCGCTCCGATGTAGATATCGAGTCGCTTCGTGGTGAATTGTGGCGAGGTGCCAGCGAGTGGCTGCTCGAGGTTCGCTACGACGTCGAAGTCGAAGACCTCCTTCCCCCGCCCGGCGAACTGGAGCTGGTCCTATACGTCACCGAGCGCGGCCGCACGCTCGTCGATCGCGCCGGGGATCCGTTCAAGTTCGTCGTGCCGCTTGACCGTCCGAGCGAGGTGGACGATGACGAGATCGAGTTCGAGGACGGCATCTCTGTCACGCTGCCGGATGGCGTGTTTGGGGATCCAGACCGACTGCGGCTGCAGAGTCTTGTCTTCCGTGTCGGCGATGATCGCCCGCTCGCACGCAAGGACAAATCGATCAAGTACGAACACCCGAAGCCGCCGAGACGCGGCGGCGTGCGCGTCGGGGTAGGGGTCGGGGTCGGCGTGGGAGTCGGAACGATCTGGGCCGGGTTTCACCGCGGCGACCCGCATCGCTGCCGCACGATCCACCACCGCGTCGGAGTCCCCCGTGTCCGCGCCGGCCATCTTCGAATCGGCGTCGGCCTTGACCGCGTCACGACTGGCCGTTGCCACCCCCGTTTCGGCCCGGACCGTTTGGACAGCCGCATCCGGGTCGCCCACACTGTCCGACGCATGCCAGCGTCCGGGCAGCGCTTGAATCCTCGTGTTCGTTTGCGACGGTAGGCAATCGTCATAGCGCAGTGCCGAAGCGCACGACGACGCCGGGCTTGACGCTGACCAGCGACGAACACCGTGCCCCGGAAACCGGCTCAAGCTGGTGCGACGTTGCGCGTCTCACCGAGCGTTGGCGAGTGCGGTTTCGGGGGGGAGGTTGAGGCTCCCTTGCCGAGGGTCGTGCGCTTTGCGACAGACGCTTCGAAGGGCCACGAGACCGTGCGCGCGATGCCTGCTCGGGGCCCTTGCTTCCGGTTTCGCGAGGGCGCATCGAAAAGGGGCTGGGCCGGAACGGCAGAAGCGCATAAGATCCTGTACGCAAACCGCGAGCGGGCTGTCGGCAGCCACTGTCAACGCGGGCCGGACGGAACTGGAGATGAAGAGTTGCTCTCAAGCCTGATGACGGCTGCGCCAACGGCACGCGCGGGGCGTCGCAGTCCGTTCGGGCGCGACGCGCTCACAAGAACCGCGGTGGCGCTAGGCAACGCTCAGCGGCGCCTGCTGACGCTGGTCCTGAGGCTTCTGGGGCCCGAGCGGGCGTACGCAGTCATGTCACACCTGGCGCGGCGTTTCTATCAGCTTGCCGATGGTGTCCGGGAGGACAGCGAGCGCCGCTGCCGCCTCGCCTTGAGCAACCATCGCGCCGAGCCCGAAATCCAGGCCATTTCGCGGGAGGCGTTCGTCCACCGCATGTGGAACCTGGTCGACTTGATGTTGGCGCCTGGGCTGCTGCGGCCGGATACGTTTGACCGCTACGGCGGCCGAGTCCCCGAATCGTACCGAGCGCTGCTGCTCGAAGCCCAGCAGCGGCGTCAGCCTGTGATCTTGCTGACGGCGTACTACGGCCCGTACGACCTGCTTCCCGTCTTCCTCGGACTGAACAGGATTCAAGCGACGGCGGTATACCGTCCCCACCCCAATCGCGATTTCGACGGCTATCGGCAAGCCGTTCGGACCAGCACCGGCTGCCGAATGCTGACGCAAAGCGGAGCCGCACTAGGTGTGTCGGAGGTTCTCGAGGCTGGGCAGACCGTAGCGCTGCTCGCGGATCACGCCGCCGGGCGAAACGGCGTGTCGGTTTCGTTTCTGGGCCAGTGCACGACCGCGCCACGGTCGGTGGGGTTGTTGGCGCAGCGATACGGAGCGATCGTCGCGGTGACGGCGATTCGCCGACGTCCCAATCCGTTTCATTTCGAGCTCGTGGTTTCCGACCTCTTCGCCCCGAACGACTGGCAACATGAAGCCGACCCGGTTGTGTACGTCACGCGCCGCTACTGCGCTGCGATTGAGCCAATCATTCGTGATGAGCCTGAGCAGTACCTCTGGCTTCACTGCCGTGGGCCAGCCACTGCGGGTCAGGCAGGTGCCAGCGGCAAACGTATCGCGGACTCTGCGTTGCAGGAAAGTGACAATGTGGCGAGCCGTTGCTCGCGGAAACAAGGGAGTTGACCATGCGTGGGTATCGAGTTTGGATGGCAGCAATTCTGGCGTTCATCATGGGCGTGCCGATGGCAGCCGAAGCGAAGGCGCAGGGCATTGGTGGCATCATCGAGGCAGCCTTCGGGCTAACGTTCTCGATCATCGACGTGGCCGGTGACAGCTAGGATGTGTTGATTGCCGGCCGGCGACCGCTACTGGCGAGCAGCCGAGGGCGCCACTCGGCACGGCAACGCGCCACAACAACCCTGGCAGCAGGTCAGCGGCTGTAAGCAACGGCGCGGACACGCCCCCTGACCTGATTACGCTGCTGTTCGAGGCGCTCGCGCGGCAACTGCCCCCAACCACCCGCCCGGCCCGATCGCGCCCGGCCGAACGCCCGCCCAAGGGATGGGAGACCCGCACAGGCTTGATGGCCAGCCCGGCGACCTACAGGGTC
>CAZDTB010000557.1:245-3224 GCA_964508075.1 uncultured Planctomycetales bacterium | reverse complement strand
TCATCGCCGTCCAGGTCGCCCGGGCAGGTGATGCACGGGTTGGGGTCGCAGCCGGTCTCGTCACCCTGGTACTCGCCCTCCCGGGCGAGGCACTCGGCCTGGGACATGACCTCACAGGCGAGCCCGAAGCAGCAGGCGCCATCGGTGTACGTGCAGGGCTGGCACTCGAGCGTGGCGGTGTAATCGTTCCGGCTGCCGCAGGGTAGCTCGTACATGTACTCGGAGAACGGCAGGACGATGACGTAATACGTGCCGGATCCGACGCACATTGACAGGAAGGATTCTTCGCACTCGAACGCGATGACGAGATCGAGGATGTCGTCGACGTTCTCACAACCGGGAACGCCGGGCTCAAACTGAGCCATGAGTGCGACCATCACGGGAAATTCAGCTTCCACCGTGAACGTGAACTGCGTGTCCTCGGTGAAGTTCAGCTCGTACCAGTCGGTGTCGAGCGGGAGTTCATTAGGGTCGTTGGGGTCGTCGCCGCGGACCCCGTCGTTCGGGTCCCACGGCTCGAGCCAGACCGTACCGCAGACCGTCTGGCCGCACGCGATCGGTTCAAACCGCGCGGTCGCGCTCCAGCAGCCGCCATTGGTGTCTTCGCCGCAGGGCTCGTTCTCCTCGGCAGCATCCGGCGGGCACAAGAGGATGCAAGCGGGGCAGTCCTCGCAGTCGGTGTCGGGGCCGAGCCACTCGCCGAGCACGCACGCCTCTTCGGTCAGCATCTCGCAGTCGGCGTCGGGATAGCAGCAAGCACCGGTGGGCGGCAGGGCCACGATGATCACGTGCCCGGGCGCCGGCTCGGCGTTAATCACGTCATCGCCGTGCCGTAGCTCTGCGAGGACGGTGTAGGTCCCCGGCGGAACGGCGGTCGTGTTCCAGACGATCGTGGTGCGGGTCGCCGCCGGGGCGTCGTCGAGGATGGCCAGCTCATTGCCGTTGTCCGGGTCGGCGAAGACGGCGATGCGGTCCTCGTCGCCGGCGTTCGCGGTGACCACGTCAAACGTGACCAGGTCGCCAGGATTGGCGATCACATCCTGATCGAGGCCCTCGATGGCGATGGTGGGTGGCGGGGGGCCCTCGTCGTCGCCTTGGTCGTCAGGAGGAATCTCTGACTCGCTCCCGTCGCTCGGCAGCGCCAGGACGAACTCGATGATCTCGCCGGAATCGAAATCTTGGCCGATGCGCAGAACTCGTGGTTCCATGGCGGCGGGTGGCTGCCCGAGGAACACCGCTTCAATCCGGACGATATCAGCCCGGTCGGGACCGATCACGAGCGACTGGGTGGTAGCCAAGATGCGGCGGAGCGAGAAATGAATCTCGCGTCCGATCAGCTCCATGGTGACCTGACAGTCAGCGTCGCGCTCGGTGGGGTTGGAGAGGCGGACCCGGATCGGCGCCGCGTTGGCGGCGGGAGAATCCAGCGCCGGCGTGTTCGGATCCAAGATATTATCGGATGACACATCCCCGACGGTCGGCGTTCCTGGGAGCAGTGGTGCTAATTGAGCAGAATCCATCGGGAAACAGCCGCACCCGACCAGAAATCCGACGAATAAGATGAGTGTACGCCGTGGCTTGAACATCGCTTCATCCGCTGGAGGCGGCCGATCGAAGACGTCAACAGTCAATCGGCTCTTGCCCGCGGCTGCCGGCTGGCAGCGCAGAAACCTCGCTCTCGTTGTGTTACGTTAGCCACGCTGAACGTGGAGGTCAATCAGAATCCGGGTTGCGACAGGTTCTTGCGTTTGCGATAGTTATGGGCTGAGGCGACGATTTGATTCGGGTTGTGCCGATGGAGTATCATCCCTGGCTGGGGCGCAATCGATGTGCAGGAGTCCGCTGGTGAGCCATCGTCTGATAGGAGTTGCGGTTTTCGCGTTGTGCTTGACATTGTCCGTCGCAACCGCGTACGGGCAGCGTAGCACAGCAGCGCCGATAAACCGGGCATCTTCGTGGTCGCCGTCCTCCCGGCTTGGGCTGGTGGGGGGATACAACACCGGGCGATACGGCGACCCGGACCGGCTGACGCAAGTCTCGGCGTCCGGGCTCGGGCGCGCCGGGCGGGGGTTGTCGCAGCCGAATTTCTACGGGGCCGGCTGGAGGATGGGCCAGTTGGCTCCGGCGGCCTTGCCGCAGGCGTTCACGCTGAGTCCCCCGGGGGCCATCGTCCCGACGACGGTCTCGCCCTGGGCAGGGGCCTTGCGTGGAGTGCCGTCGCACGATGTAGCGCGGGCCGCAGGTCTGCAAGCCTCGATGCAACTATCGGTGCCGCTGACCGGCATCGGGCCCACGGAGATCCGCTGGCCGAACCGTCCGTACTTCGTCCCGGAGCCGACGGGGACGGCGTTTCATGAGGTTTTTGGGCTGAAGCCAACTGAGCCCCGGCCGCTCTCGGAGGTGCCGGTTCCGGAGGACGGCTGGGTCGGGCTGCTCGAGCGAGAGAACGAGGAGGTTTTTCGGCAGAAGCGGGCGCGCGCGCTGGAGGAGTTCAAGGCCGCCACGCCCGAAGATGAAGATGAAGATACCGAGGATCGCGAGCGGCTTTCCGAAGCGCAGTGGGCATTGCGTGTGGTGCGCGACCTGGATCGCGACGCGTACATTCCATGTCTGCTGTTGGCCCACGTGGCTCTGGAGAAGCACCAGGTGGCGGCGGCGATCACGTATCTGACGGACGCGGTCAGGCGGCGCCCGGCGCTGTTCGTCGAGCGGCCCGATCTCGCGTCGTACTTCGGCGACCCCAAGCGGCTCGAGCGCACGGCCCGCGAACACTTGAGGATCGGGGACGAGAATCCCTCCCCGCCGAACTACGCCTTGCAAGCCTACTGCGCGTGGGTCTTGGATGATCGCGTGCGAGTCAAGGATGCCCTGGACAAGATGACCGCGGAGGATTTGACCACGGAGATGGCTCCCGGAGTCAGCGCTGTCCGCGACGCCATGGCCGCCACGCTAAGGTAGCGATCCCGCCTGGCGGTAACT
>CAZDTB010000557.1:0-235 GCA_964508075.1 uncultured Planctomycetales bacterium | reverse complement strand
GGGGATCGGGTTGCGGGGTGGGAGCCACGCAGCCGGCGGCAATAGTATTCTCGGAACGAACACGTCGATATGAACGGTGAGAACCAGTCTTTGTTGGCCGGCAGGTGGGTGGGGTGGCTGCGCACCCATCGTCTGTTCGCGACGACCTGCGGGCATCTCGGCCTGTTCGTGGTGAGCTGGCTGCTGGCGTTCGGGTTGGCGTACAACTTCAAACAGATACGGGACGGAGATGAGT
>CAZDTB010000556.1:0-3225 GCA_964508075.1 uncultured Planctomycetales bacterium | reverse complement strand
CCGAAGGTGTTCAGCAAGCTGTACTGCAACATGGTTGCCGCCGGCGAGGCGGGTGGTGTCCTCGACATCATTCTCCAGCGTCTGGCAGAGTTTCTCGAGAAAGCCCAGAAGTTGCGCAGCAAGGTGATCGGCGCCATGATCTACCCCGCGGTGGTCATCACCATCGCCTCGGCGATCACGTTGGCCATCGTCATCTTCCTCGTGCCGAAGTTCCGCGATATTTTCGTGGATTTCGGCGTCAAAGACATGCCCAAAATGACCGAGACGCTGATCAGCATTTCCAACTGGCTGATCAGCGGTTCGCCCCCGGGCTGGCTGGTCATTATCCTGGCACCCGCGATCGTCTTCGGGCTCTACAAGCTCATTCGTCAGGCCTACGTCGGGCGCTACGCACTCGATACGATCTTTCTGAAGGTCCCCGTCCTGGGGCAGATCGTGTCCAAGTCCGGCATCGCCCGTTTCACGCGGACGCTCGGCACGCTGATCGCGGCCGGCGTCCCGATCCTCGAAGCGCTCAAGATCACCCGCGAGACCACCGGGAACGAGGTCTACGCCAGCATGCTCAGCAAGGTGCACGACTCGATTCGCGAGGGTGACTCGTTTGCCAACCCGCTGCGGGCCTCGAAATGCGTCGACACGATCGTGGTCAACATGGTCGACGTCGGCGAGGAGACCGGTGAGCTGGACAAGATGCTCTACAAGGTCGCGGATAACTACGACGACGAGGTCGACACGCTGGTCGCCTCGCTGGTCAGCCTGCTCGAGCCCATCATGGTCGTCGTGCTGGGCACGATCGTCGGCTTCATTGTGGTTTCATTGTACCTGCCGATGATCCACCTGATTCAGAGCATGACCCAGTAGCAAGGTGACGTGGCGACAAGCAAGAGGTGCATTCATGAACAATGGCAAGTCACGCAGCCGGCCAGGGTTCACGCTGATCGAGCTGATGACCGTGATCGCGATCATCGTGCTGTTGATCGGGATCCTGATTCCGGCCCTCTCTTCGGCCCGCATCCAGGCCAAGAAGAGCTCCACCGCCGGGCTGATCAGCGCCGTCGAACGCGGCTGCGAGATGTTCCAGGGCGACTTCGCTCGATACCCGCAGTCGCGCGGGTACAACCCGTTCGAGCCCCAAGGAGACAATATCCTGTTGATGGGGGCCCAGTGGCTCGGGTTGCAGCTCGTCGGTCCCGACATGCGCGGCATCGTCGATTGGCGGGATCTGCGGAACGACTCCGACGACGACGGGGACATCGACGCGGCTGACTGGCTCGACTGGTACTCGCTTGACCCCACGCGGGAATACACGCGTATGGGACCCTACGCCAGCGTCGAGGGCAGCGCCGTCCAGTCACTGGTGACCTACGCCAATGTCAAAAGCGACATCACCGACTGGCCGGACGAGCTGGAGGCCGGGACACCCGATTCGTGGAACAACGGGCGGATCCCGTTCTTCATCGACGCCTTCAGCAACCCGGTGCTCTACTACCGGGCCAACCCGAAGGTCAACGCCCCGTTCACCACCGGCACACCCGGCGATATGATCGTCGGCCTCTACGACCAGGCCGACAACGCGTACTTCACGGGCTCGTCCGGCGCGCAAGGCCGCTATCCCTCGGACGACACCCCGGGCTGGGATCTCTCTGGGGCCGGATACCTCGGCGACTACGCGCACGACCTGGGTGAGTTCGGTTACACCGAAGACCAGTTGGAGTTCCCGGAACCGAAGACCTTCGCCGCCTTCTTCTGCGACGGAAACATCTTTGACAACACCCAGAATGCGGACGGCGAAGGCCGCCTGTGGCCCTACAAGCCGGACTCATACGTGCTGATCTCGGCGGGTGAGGACGGGGTCTACGGCACGATGGACGACATTACGAACTTCAAGGCCGGCAACTGACCCGCTCGGCCGTCGCCGGGTGAGCATGGCTCGCACCGGCGACAGGAGATGCCCGCAATGAAACGCAGATCATTCCAGAAAGACACGCGACGGACCGCGGCCGGCGGCTTCTCCCTGGTCGAGTTGCTCACCGTCATCGCCATCATCGTCCTGCTGATCGGTATTCTCGTGCCGGCGCTCAGCCACGTTCGCAAAAGCGCCAAGATGACCGCCACCAAGGCGACGATCGGGACGTTCTCAACCGGGCTGGAGACCTTCCGGGCCGACCAGCAACTCGGCGGCCGCTACTCGCCGTCCGCTTCCGACATGATGGTCAACGACAACACGCTCACATATCAGGTGTGGAGCCCACACTGGAGCCTTACCAACTTGCGGAACATCGACATCTCGGGCGCCGGTCTGCTGGTCTTGGCGCTCGCCGGGGCGGATTTGCTCGGCTGTCCGGGATTCAAGACGTTCCGTAGTGGGAGAGATTACTGGGCCGAGGATACTGACGACCGGTGGGACAACGACGTGGACGAGTGCGGAGCGTACGCCCTGGACCCCGACACGCGCGAGCCAGTGCATCCCCGCGTGAGCCCGTTCATTGACTTGAGCAGGGTCACGGTTACCAAGTGGAATCCAAACGCCCAAATCACCGGGAGTGGCTTGGGCAGCTTCGAGATACCGATGGAAGACGAGGCGACCGACGCGCTCGGCAATCAGCCGTACCGACGCGCATACCCCATGTTCCTCGACGACTTCGGCGGCCCGATTCTCTACTGGCGTGCCGACCCCGCGGGCCGCGTGATCGCGGACTGGTCGCCCACGGACACCCAGGCCGTCGGTGCCTTCCGCGGCATCTTTCACTTTCGCGACAACGACGACCTTTTGGTTTCAGACGATCTGGACAGTAGCAAACATCCGCTCCAGCTAACGGCCGGCGGCACGAACCATCGTCTGGCTTTCGATTACCCAGCACCGGTCAATCCGACTACTGAACTGGACCCCGCCAACACAAGCCAGAACTTCGCGGCATACATTCGCAACAAGAGCATCCAGGCCCGAGTCACGCCGCAACGGGCGGATTCTTATATGCTGATCAGTGCCGGACCGGACGGCGTTTTTGGAACGGCGGACGACATCGCCAACTTTGACCACAACGGTGCGGAACTCACGGATCCGGAGTAGAAAGTTCCTATGTTGCCCTTCCCGGTGAGAAAGGGGACCGGCTCCGAGCTGACCATCAGCAGCCCCAAACGCACGGGGCGCCCGCGGGATGTCCATCTCCGTTTGCAACGATCCGCTCGGCAAACGCCCGGTTTGACCGGCTTCACGTTGATCGA
>CAZDTB010000555.1:0-3232 GCA_964508075.1 uncultured Planctomycetales bacterium | reverse complement strand
CAGTATATCCAGGGGCCCGCCGCGCGTCTACCGTTAAGTTAACGCCTATGGGGCGTCAGCCCCCGGTAGTCGTCGGCTCGAGAGGACAAGCCCCAGCGGGGCGACAGAGTTACTGTCGCCCCTCCGGGGCTACGTTGGCTGTGCGACCGCATTCCGGGGGCTCGCGCCCCCGGCTACTAACCACCGCCCCCAAGGGGCTCTGCATGTCAACACGCCGCTTTCCACGGGCTGCGCCCGCGGCTACTTTCGACCGCCCCTACGGGGCTGACTTGCTGGCAGTACACCGCCAATCGCACGGGGGTTCGAGCGGTTTCGCCGGACTGCACAGCGGGTTGCTCGTTCAAACCGAACCGAACGGACGCCAGGACGCTCCCAGCGGCAAGATTCTGGCAAGCGTGCGGTTGGTCGAAGCGAATGAGCCTACAGAATAAGGGACTTTCGCGCGATCGGTCAGCGGTTTCACTACCCGTTGGCGTCGGCTGCCTTGTCGTCACCGACTGCGGTACCGCACTCCGGGCACCGCCCGCTGACGTTGCCGGTGAGGTTGTAGCCGCAGTGTTGGCAGTGACCGGGCAAAAGGTGACGCTCGTCATGCCACCACAACGTGGCCGTCACGACCGCATTCAGCAAGAACACAGCTTCGCCTGAGAGATTCGGATACGACGTACCGCGAATGGACACTAACACCGGCACAGCCATGCAGACCGCAAGGCCGAGCCACTTGAGGATACGAATATGCCACTGGTGGGGTTCAGTAAGGCCGGGAACGTGCGGGCGACGGTCACGCCACCAGAGGAAGACGGTCGGGGCGGCAAACAGCGCGAACGGTATCCAGAGTGGGCACGTGTACGTAGACGAGAAGTTCCGGACCGTCCAACAGTCCGGCAGCCAGTCAAGACCTAGTATCTGCGGGCTCCGCGCGACACCCCAACCTGCCGGCATTCGACGCCATTCCGCGGCCGCAGATCCGTGCACGTGCATGATGTACAGCACGCCGCTTGCCACCCCGACCTGAACTCCCGACGGCGGATAAAGCCACGCGACCTCGTGATGCACACTTACGAGAAACGCGACGCACGCCAGCACGCATGCAGCCGTTCCGACCCACTTCAGCACCCGTCGTGTCCGCGCGCGGCGTCTCATGACATGCCCACCGTAGGCCTACCGGCACCCGATGCTGATTGTACTTCGCCAATTCCTTGCCACAACGTACCCCGCAACGGGGTGCGCGCCCGGTGCATTCAGGCAGCCCTGAAAGGGCGCAGGTCAGTAGCCGGGGGCGCCAGCCCCCGGTAGTGGTCGGCGAGACAGGACAAGCCCCGGAGGGGCGACAGAGACCGCTGGCGGATCGGCGCTTCTGTCGCCCCTCCGGGGCTACGCTGGCTGTCTGCTCGCGTTCCGGGGGCTCGCGCCCCCGGCTATTGACTATCGCCCCTACGGGGCTTCGCACGATAACTGGCGGCTTTCCGCGGGCTTCGGCCGTGGCTACTCATTCGCCTGGGGCGGACCGCTGCCGGGCTGGGTGGTCGGCTCCGTTTCCACGTTCGGCCACTGGATCAGCAACCGAACGGCCTCATCCTGAAGCTTCTCGTACGGCTTCACGCTGCCGGGGATGTTGTTGTAGATGATCGAGAACGTCAGCCACTCGTCGTCGTACGTGCGGATGTAGCCGCTCAGGGCGCGCACGCCCTCGATGTAGCCGGTCTTGGCGAAGACGCGACCCTCCAACCCCGCGTAACGTTTCTTCAGCGTCCCGTCCACGCCGCCTTTTGCCAGACTGTCCTTGAACGCGTCGGCGTCGGGCCGGGTGAACATCACCGCGAACAGATCGGTCAGCATGCGCGAGGTGAGCTTGTTGTCCTCGCTCAGGCCCGAGCCGTCAGCGATCACCATCTGGCGATCGTCGATGCCACTATCGCGCAGAAACGCGCGGATCGCCGTGTCGCCGTCGGCCCACGAGCCGGGCACCGCGCGACCCTGGCGAGCCATATACGCCTGCCCGGTCAGCTTGCAGAGCGCCTCGGCGAAGAAGTTCTGACTGTTCGTGTTGATCCGCCCGATGATGTCACGCACGTTGGTCTCGTGCACCGCGACGATCTGCTTGGCCGGCGGCGGGATTGCCCCCCCCAGCGGCGATGTTGCTCGTCTGATGTTGCCATCGACGATGAGCCCGCGCGAGGCCAGGTGCGTGCGCAGCGCATCGCAGAAGAACGCCCCGGGATTGCCGACCGGCTTGCTCTTGAGCTCGGCCTTCTCGCTGCACGTTCCATATAGCCGGTAGATATCGCCTTCCGGCAGCTTGGCGACGTTCGGGTCGTGCTCGGCGCCCGTAACGCACTCGTTGATCACCGTGATATTTTGCAACGGCGGCATTACTTCGTACCGAACCGGTTGCCCCTCCTCGGTCGGGAAGATCGTGATGTCCACGCAGTTATCATTGAAGTTCAGCCCGGTAGTCGGCGCCCCGTACCAGTGCAGCAGGTCCACGGCCACCCAGGAAGGATGGACCCACTCGTCGTCCAGAGCTGCGTCATAGTAGTACAAGTCGCCGGCGATCCGGCTGATCCCGCGCTGCTCGAGCGCGTCGGCCCAGTCGTCCAGCACGCCGGTCGTCGTGGAGCCGCGCCGTTTGGCCAGCCGCGGGTCGCCGATGCCCGGGTCCCCCGTGCCGATCACCCAGAGATCGTCGCCGTCGATCGCCAGGTACGTCTTGAACGTGTGCTCCAGGCCGAACATGTCCAGCCCGGCGGCGCTGACCGCGATCTTGTTGTTGCTGGCCGGCGTGAACGGCACGTCGATGTCCCGGGCATACAGCTCACGCCCCGTCTCCAGCTGGATCACGCGGGCGGTAACCGTCGCGCCCGTGTCGGACAGACGATTGAGAATCTCGTCGAGCCGCGCGGCCAGCGCGCGGTCTTGCCCGGCGTGAGGAGTGACGCAACCAACCGCGATGACCGCGGTCAGAACCAGAGCCAGTCCGATCGACCATTTCCGCAGACTATTCATGTTGCTGGATCCTCTCTGTCAGGGAACAACCACTGCTAGTCTTTGTTACACATCACTTGATGGGTGGTGGGTGCCCCATCCTCTTTGAGGATGGGGGACTGACTGGTGGACCGTAAATTCTCCATCTTCGAATCCGTCCCCCACCCTTGGAAAGGGTGGGGCACCCTCGCTAGTCTTTGTTACACATCACTTGATGGGTGGCGAAGAGATTACCCTTGTCAGGGTG
>CAZDTB010000554.1:0-3237 GCA_964508075.1 uncultured Planctomycetales bacterium | reverse complement strand
GGCTCCGACCAAGAGTCTCGCGCTCAAGTGACGATCAGGTGGTCCGCCGGTGATAATACACCCGCAAAACACCGGGTTCTTGAGGCTTGCCGATGCGATCTCCGATATCTTCCAGCCCTGAACTTCGCCTCAGAGGGAGAAGCTCATGCCGCAGGCGCACGACAGCGTTGCCTGCGTGTTGTTCGTGCGGAACGAGGCGCCGATCAGGTCAAAGCGGATTAGCAAGCGTTCGTGCGCAGATTTCGCGCCACTTGGCTTGCGATATGTGGGCAGGTTCGATGGGCCGTTCAAGCCGCCACATGGCCGGATAGCGCCGGCGCAGGCTGAATGCACGCGAGGCGGCCGAATGCCTCGATAGGCTCCACCCAGTAAGCGATGTTGGCGATCGCTGCTTTGGTGCGAATGTTTTCCAGAAGCGTGGCTAGGCGCGGCCGCGGGATGACGAGCGTGAGAACGCCGCGTTCCACACGCCCGCGCACGCGTTCGCGCACGCTCGCCTTGGAAAAATCATGACCGTGGCCTTCGGCTCTCCAGGTTGTGAACCCGGTGAGCGGCGGCTCGGCATTCAGCATCAACTCGACGATGCTGTCCTCCGCGCCGGGCGGGTAGACGAGCGTCAGCTTGCAAGGGGATTGGTCCATGACAGGCTCCGTAGTTCGGCTTGAGGGGAGCTCGCTGCGACGCCGAACCGGCGGAACAGGATCGGCAAAAGCAGGAGTGTGAGGGCAGTCGACGTGGCGAGCCCGCCGATGACCACGATGGCGAGCGGCTTTTGAATCTCGGAGCCGGGGCCGCTTGCGAACAGCAGAGGCACGAGGCCAAAGGCGGCGATGCTTGCCGTCATCAGAACCGGTCGCAGGCGTCGCAGAGACCCTTCCATGACCACTTCTGCGAGCGGAGTGCCACCGTCGAGAATCTGGTTGAAGTGACTGACCAGCACGAGTCCGTTGAGCACGGCGATGCCGAGCAGCGCGATGAACCCGACGGAGGCCGGTACCGACAGGTACTCGCCCGCAACCCACAGTGCGAGGATGCCGCCGACCAGCGCGAACGGCACGTTGGCCAGGATCAGGACCGACTGGCGCAGCGACCGCAGCGTCGCGAAGAGCACGAGGAAAATCAGCCCGAGCGCAATGGGCACGACGATGGCAAGGCGAGCGGCCGCACGCCGCTGGTTCTCGAATTCACCGCCCCACACCAGACGGTAGCCGGGGGGCAGCTGCACCTTTGCCGCGACCGCATTCTGTGCATCCTCGACGAAGCCGACGAGATCGCGACCCGAGACATAGGCCTGCACGATGGCGAAGCGCGAGGCGTTCTCGCGGTCGACTTTGACCGCGCCGACGGTGCGGCGCAGCTGCGCTACGTCGCCGATGCGGATAAGGCCGCCATCACCTGCCGCCAACTGGCTTTGAATAAAGATTTCCGGTGTTTCCCGAAGTGTCTCCGGTCCGCGGATCACGATGTTGGTCCGCCTTCGCGGCTCGGCAACAACACCGGCCGGTGTCCCCTCCAACAGGGCGCGAAGCTCGTCCTCGATGCGCGTGACGGAAAGACCTGTGCGCCCTGCGGTCAGGCGGTCCATGTCGATCTGCAGGTAGTCGACCGTGTCGTCGGAGGCTGTAAAAACCTCAGAGGCGCCCTGAACGTTGCCGATTGCCGCCTGGATGCGGCCTGAGAGAGCGGCCAGCACCTTGAGGTCCGGTCCGAAAATCTTGACGGCCAGGTCCCCGCGGGCACCGGTGAGCATCTCGGATGTGCGCATTTCGATCGGCTGGGTGAAGGCGAACTCGATGCCGGGCAGCTCCGCCATCGCCTCGCGCAGTTGCTGCAGCAGCCACGCCTTGTCGGGCACGCGCCACTGATCCTTGGGCTTGAGAACGAGGAAGGCATCCGTGTCATTGGGGCTCATGGGGTCGAGCCCCAGCTCGTCGGAGCCAACGCGCGCAATGACGTGATCGACTTCCGGGACCTTCGCTTGCAGCGTGCGTTGAATGAGCAAGTCAGTAGCGACGCTCTGCTCAAGGTTGATCGAGGGAAGCTTGGTCGTCTGCATGATGACCGAGCCCTCGTCCATCGTTGGCATGAACGTCTTGCCGACGGAGAGGTAGGCGAAGATCATCGCTCCGGCGCTGACCAGAGCCACGACGTAGACGGGCGAGGGATGCGCGAGGCAGTACCGCAGCAGCGGGCGATAGCCTCCCGTCAGCACGCGCATCAGAATGGGCTCTTTTTGCGCACTCCCGCGAAGGAACAGCGACGACAGAACCGGTATCAGGGTCAACGACAGGAGGAGCGAGCCCGAAAGCGCGAAAATGATCGTCAGCGCAACCGGCGCGAACAGCTTGCCCTCCAGACCCTGCAACGACAGAAGCGGGAGGAACACGAGGCAGATGATCAGGATGCCCGAAGCGACAGGTGTCACGACCTCGGCCGCTGCCTGGTAGATCTGGTGCAGAACCGGAACGCGCGTATCGTCCGAGTGATGATTGAGGCGCTCGACCGTGTTCTCGACAACGACGACTGCGGCATCGACGATGAGACCGATGGCGATCGCAAGGCCGCCGAGGCTCATCAAGTTCGCCGACATGCCGAACAGGCTCATCATGAGGAACGTGACAAGGGCCGCCATCGGCAGCGTGACCGCCACCACGAGGGCGGCGCGGAAGCTTCCCAGAAAGGCGAGAAGCAGGAGGACCACGAGAACAGTTGCTTCGAGCAGGGCCTTCTTGACCGTTCCTACGGCGCGCTGGATAAGATCGGAGCGGTCGTAGAAGGTTTCCAGCGTTACGCCTTCGGGCAGGCTCGGCTTCAAGCTATCGAGCCGTTCGCGCACTCCCTTCACGATGGCGCTCGCGTCCGCGCCACGCAGTGACAGCACGAGGCCTTGCACCGCCTCGCCGGTTCCGTCCTTAGTCACCGCGCCGTATCGCGTGAGGCTGCCGATGCTGACGCTGGCGACGTCACGAATGCGCAGGACTTTCCCATCTTCCGACTTGAGGACGACCTGCTCCAGATCGCCGGGGGTGCGGATCGCCCCTTCGGCACGCACGACCAGCGCCTTCTCGCCGTCGGATAGCCGTCCGGCCCCATCGTTGCGGTTGCTGGCGGCGATGGCCGCTTTGATATCGGCGACGCCGAGGCCGGCCGCTGCAAGGGCGGCGCTATCGGGAACGACCTCGAACGTGCGCACCAGACCGCCGAGCGCATTGACGTCGGCAACTCCGGGTATCGTTC
>CAZDTB010000553.1:0-3248 GCA_964508075.1 uncultured Planctomycetales bacterium | reverse complement strand
GCTGGAAGCGCTCCAGCAGAGCGGGCAGTATGACAACACGGTCATGGTCATCGTTGCGGACCACGGGCAGGGGCTGGGTCAGCACGACTGGTGGTCGCACCGGCTGTTGTATCAGGAAGACGTGCATGTACCTATGCTGATGCGCGTGCCGGGCTGGCCGACGGGCAAGGTCGTGCCCGAGCTGGTGCGAACGGTGGACATTTGCCCGACCGTGCTGGAAAGCCTGGGCATATCGGTGCCGGGGGAAGTTGCCGGCAAGGGCCTGCGCGGGCTGGTGGCAGGTGAATCGGAATCGCCGCGGGTCGCCTACGCCGACCAGATCAACAAGTACGACCTGGTGAGCGCGAGCATCTCACAGCGGCGTCCGGAAGACGATCTACTGCACTGTGCGATGGACCGCACGTGGAAGCTGATCTACCGGTACAGCTTCCCCGACGAGAGCGAGCTATACAACCTCGCCGAGGATCCGCACGAGCTGAACAATCTGTTCGCGCAGCGGCCCGAGCAGGTGCGGCGGCTCAAGGCAGTTCTCGACGTATGCAACGGCTACGTGACGGCGCCGTTCAGTGATGCTGACCGGCCTGACGTCGCCACGCTGCAGGCGCTCGAATCGCTGGGATACGTGGGCACTCTGGAAGATGACGACGAGCCGAACGCTGACGAGGCAAGCACGCAGCCCGCGGCGCGGCCAACCATACCGCCGTAGCAGTCATTACCGCGAGTGGCAAATGTTGAACGTTGTCATTCCGAGCGCAGCGAGGAATCTACTCGCGAATGTGGCAAGATGCTTCGCTTTGCTCAGCATGACGTTCAACCATTCCCGTTCCCATTAGTAACAACACAGCAGCGGCCTGCGGCTGGCAGGCCGCAGGCCGCTAATGCTGTGCACATCGGTCGACGAGCCGTCGGCCGCTACTGGTCGTAGGAATCGAGCTCGAGCGTAATCAGGTTGCCCATGTGCTCGCCCTGGCCGGGGATAGGCGAGGTGTAGAGCGGCACGCAGTCCGGCGGGACCATGTAAACCTGGTCGGGCGGAGCGCAGAGTATCACCGCGCTCAGGTTCACTGGGAACTGGTTGTAGAGTCGCCGTCCGTCGCCGAGGTCCAGCTCGAAGTACACGTCGAAGAAGCTCTCGGCGGGGAAGTCGTCGTACCAGTCCTCGGCGTAGGCGCCCAGCGACGGAGGAAGCGGTTCGCTGTGACCCTGTCCGGCGCCGGCGACCAGGGTGGCGCCGCCGTCGGTGAGATTCAGCTCGATGATCTCGGTATCGATCACGTCGAGATGTCCGTCGATGGGGCGGAGGCCGGGGAAGTTGGCGGAGTCGTCGAGCGGGTCGGTGCGGGCGACCGTGTTGGCGCCGGCGAGCAGGTAGGTCATGTCCGCAATGCAGTCGAGGTCGATGTCGACGCCGACCCAGGCGGCCGCGGGGACGAAGTCGATGCCGCCCATGCACGTGTCGACCCAGTGCGCTCCGGGCCCGCAGGAAGCGCACGGCGGCGTGTAGTCCGAGCAGAGCGGCCAGTTGGCGGGGAACACACACTGGGCGAACGCGGTCGAGTTGACGGGCGCGAAACAGACCTCGACGCCACAGGGCTCGCCGGTCGGTTCCTGTGTCACGCCTGCGCTCCAGCCGTCGAAGGTGCAGACCTCGTAGGTTTCGTCGATCGACCAGGGTGGCTCGCCGACGGTGTGCATCAGGATTGGCGGGCGGCCTTCCAGGCCGGTGTCCCAAACCCGCTCGTCGTGCGGCGGGTCGACGCGGGTGAAGACGTAACGCGGCTGCACATATAACTCGGCCGTAAATACCCCGCCGTTTTCGTGTGTTTTGGTGGCGCTCAGCACGCCGGGCTCGACGGGTGTCTCGGAGAGGCCGACCTGCACGTCCCAGTAGGTCGGCTCACCAAAGTCGTTTAGCACGGTGATCGGCTCACAGCTCACCAGATTGAGCTCCACCAGTTCGATCGGAACCTCGGCGGTCGAGGGATCGGGCGGCTCGAAGCACATCTCGCCTAGCCGCTCCACGATCGTGTCGACGAACCCGGTGCCGCCTTGGAGTGCGATCACGCCGTCGAACGGGTCCGAGCCGGGCTCGAAGAAGTCGGACGGAAGTGGATCGGTGGCGAAATCGGCGTGGGCCCCGCCGAACGGCGTCTGCCAGCAGTCCTGTCCCGGTGGGACACAGTACGGCGTCGCAGCCGGGAAGATGTCAAGAATGTAATCGCCACAACCGCTGTAGCCCTCGACATCGACGTAGTAGGTACCGGCGGCAAGCATGGCGGTGAGTTCTGACTGCAAGCCATCCGGACCACAAGCATCGTCGTTCCAGCCGATCTCCTCGCCACAGAGCGTCGTGCCGACCGCCAGCCAGGTGTCGAAGAGCGAGGCGCACAGCGAAAACGTCCAGTTGCCGTCGCAGGGGATGTGGACTTCGTACGTGTGGTCCTCGGTGTTGTAGTCCTGACTGGGCGGGGAACAATCGTCGCCGGCCCCGCAGGTGGAACGCAGCGGCGAACTGTACGGCGCGTCAACCACGAAGTCGGGCTCGAGCCCCGGGCAACCACCGCCGATTCTGGCCACGGTCTCCGAATAGCCCGACCAGCCGGAGCCGATGCAGGAGCAGATCTCGACTCCGTCCAGGTAGACGGCGTAGCCGCCGGGGCTGTAAATGCCGTCCCCGTACGAGTCGTAGATGGTGAAGTCGACACAGTCAGTGAATCCGATGCAACAGACCTCGGTGTAGAGCGTGTAGTACAGGGCATAGGGCCCGCCGGAACAGATCACCTCGCCGGTCTCGTGGTCAGTCACCTCCCACGTGGTTTCATAGGCATAGGCGTCGGTCATGATCTCGATCTCTAGGATCGATTCCTCGCAAGGCCCGGGGCAGGTCGTCCCGTAGACCGCGAGCAAGGCGGCCAGATCGGAGAGGTCCACGTCGCGGTCCCCGTCCAGGTCGCCGTCCTCAAAGAGGGCCCCGTACTCCGTGCCGTAGTTGGACAGCAGTTGGGCCAGGTCCGACAGGTCGATGTCGTAATCGTGATCCAGGTCGCCGAGGCATGGCCAGGCGTGCCCGATGCGCCAGCCGTTGAATTCGGCGCCCCAGGGGTAGAGCATCATGCTGTCGAGCGTGACCACGACGTCGTCGAGGCCGTCCTGATCGATATCCCACAGGAGGGTGATCAACCTGAAGATCTCTTCGCCCTCGGGGGTCACGGCCGGATCACCCGGGATGATCTGAGCCTGGCTCATGG
>CAZDTB010000552.1:0-3249 GCA_964508075.1 uncultured Planctomycetales bacterium | reverse complement strand
CTGATCGGTAATCCGGTAGCGAACGACGAACACCGCGTAGATCAGCAGTTCCAGGAGCAGCGCCCGCGCCAACCACTGATGTACATTACGCCGTCGAAACGCCGCATACGCCCCCAGGATTGCGAGCGGCACAGTCAGTCCCGGGAAGTTGTATGTGACGTATCCGACAGACAGCAGTAGCTGCCGCGCATCGAGACTCAGGTTGAGGACCCGCTCGGCGTACGCTCCGAACAGCGCCGAGTGCAGCGCGCCCCATGCGTCGCCGCTGCTGACTATGGTGGCGAGCACCAGCCCGGTGTACGGCGACGTGCCGAGCAGCCAAAGCGCGGCCGCAGCCACAACACTCAGCTTCGAGCATCTGCCGCGCGCAACCGCCCAGATGATGATCGCCGCGTTCACAGGCAACGCCAGCGCGGCGAGCAGGTGATTCGCGATCCCGACGCCGTTCAGTAACGCCACGAGCAGCAGATAGCCGGATCTCCCAGTGGTCGCGAAAGCGGCCAGGCAAAGCCATTCGCCGGTGAGCAGCGCCGCCACCAGCGCGTACGACTCAGTGTAGGTCGCGTGCTGCCAGAACGTGTGCGACAGCATCAGGGCGGTAGCGCTAATCACGGCGGCCGCCGTGCTGCGCGTGAGCAGGACAACCGTGAGGGCCAGGTTGGCTACGGCCAGGGCACCAGCGAGAGAGCTCACCAGCGTGATGGCGAAAGCCGGCTCACTTATGGGCAGCCGGATCGCCATTCGACCGAGGAAGTACTGGACCGGGTGGGCCAAGGCCAGTCCACGCGAGTGCTCGAGCTCCCCGGTGACGATCCGCAGTTGCTGCCGGCCGGAATCCTGCCATTGCGGGCCGCGATTCGCGGTGCCGCCATACAGCCCCAACGCGACCACGAATGCCGCCACCCAGACCATCAGAGCGCGCGTGTCTCGGGGCGAGCCGACGGCGTCTACACCCGGTGAATCAGGCTGTTGGAACTGTTGGTCGCCCATATGGCATTCCGCCCCGGAACGAGTGGCCAGATCGCCCGCGGCCGTCGCACCGACGGCAGTACAGTTACGGACGGGCAGTCGGCCGAACCTTTGAGCTCTCGGCTGCTACCAGGCGATCCCCTCGTAGCCTTCCGTCTTACGATCCACGCCCGGGATGTCGGCCAGATCGAGCACTCCGATTCCCTGCTTGAGCCACGCGTTGACGATCTGGGCGTCAACCGTGCCGTGATTCACCAGGATCAGATCGCATTCGCTGAGTTCGTCCAGGGAGGAGACCAGCAGTGCTTCCAGATGACCGAGGGCCGCCTGAACAGCCTCCTTGTTGGCGCCGATGAGCCGCCGCGTATCCACATTCGGGTCGTGGATGCGCAGTTTGACGCCTTCGCCGATCAGACGCTTGGCCACGGCGACGTAGGGGCTCTCGCGCATGTCGTCGGTCTGGGGTTTGAACGCTAGGCCAACCATGCCGACGCGTCTGGGGCGCTTTGCCAGAACGCGGGCGACGAACTCCTCGATCTGTGTCTTGTTGCTCTCCAGCACGCCGTCGAGCATCGGCACCCTTGCGGAGCGAACGTGGGCGAACCGCAGGATGGCGCGCAGATCCTTCGGCAAACACGACCCGCCGAACGCGAATCCCGGCCGCAGGTAGTACGGATTGATGTTGAGCTTGGTGTCCGAACAGAAGATGTCGGCCACCTGCCGGGCGTCGACGCCCACGGCGTGGGCAATTGCGCCGATCTCGTTGGCAAAGATGACCTTGACGGCATGAAAGAGGTTGTCCGAGTACTTGACCATCTCGGCCACCTCCAGGTCCGTTCGGAACCGCGGCGCCTGGTACTTCTCGTACACGTTCATCAGCGTATCGGCGGCGCCGGGGTGTGCCTCGCCGACCACGATCTTGGGCGGGTTGTCAAAGTCGTAGACCGCTGAGCCCTCGCGAAGGAACTCCGGGTGGAAGACCACCTGGATGTCCTTGCTCACGGTCAGGCCGCTCGCTTCCTCCAAGGCCGGAATCATGCGGTTGCGCGTCGTGCCGGGTAGAGAGGTGCTGCGGAGAACGATCAACGGACGCGCCCTGGTGCCGCGCAGGCACCCGCCGATCTCCCGAATGCACCGCTCCACGTAGTCGAGGTTGATGCCGCCGTCCGGCAGGGAGGGCGTGCCGACGCAGATCCAGGCCATGTCACAGTCGGTCAAGCCGTCGGCGGGGTTGGTGCTGGCCGCCATCCGACCGTCCCGGTGGCCGGCAGCCAGCATTTCGGCCACGCCCGGCTCCTGAATGGGTGTCCGGCCCTCATGCATGTCGTGGGCTTTCGACTCGATCGGGTCGACCCCGAAGATCTGGTGTCCATCGCGCAGCAGGCACGCGGAGCTGACGATTCCAACATAGCCCATGCCGAAGATGCTGATCCTCATTCTCTTCGTACTCCCATGTCGAGTGTTCACCTATCAGCCGCCGCCACGGGGCGTGGTGCCACGCACCTGTATTCGCGAACCGGCTGAGGACGTCCAGGCGTGCCGCTCCGACCGCCGCCAGATAGCGACTCGGGGCCGTCAGGTCGCGGAGCCCGCCGGCGACTCAGTGGCCGCCGCGCAGTGCAGGAACACGGCGTCGGCTGAACGCTCCGGGGCACCCAGCGCCAGAGTCGAGGCAGCGCCGTCGACAACCAACTTCCAGTGCTGACGCTCAGACACCTGGTCGATCCATTGCAATCGCGGCCAAACCCCTAGGCCGACAACCGTAATGATCCGTTGGGGTAGCTGACATCGCCAGGTCGCTTCCAGCGTCGGGATCGCTAGCACTTCTCCATAGTACGGTGACGTAAGGCCTTGCACGCGGTTCGGCTCATTACGCCCGCGGAGCACCTCGAAGCGGCGTGGCGATGCGGGCCGTCCGGTTACCGTGGCGAACACATTGCCCGCAGGTGTCTCCAGCCGTACGGCGGATTCCTCTGCGTTGACGTTGCAGGGCGCATCGAGCATGTGCCAACGCAGGGTCGCGTCGTGCTCACCTTCACCCAGCAGATCATCGACGATGATCCAGACGTTGGATGCGAGCCCGATCACGGCGCGGCGATGCAATACGCGCCACGGCGCACGATCGTAGTCATAAGACTCGCCTTCGAACCAGGCCGGGCCGTCGTTCGCCACTTCATAGTGTCGCTTCCGGCCGCGCGGCCAAGGAAACCGGAGAAAGCGTGAGACGAATTCCACCGGCTCGCTGTCGTCGATGGCGATGACGTTGTGGGCGGCGGTGGA
>CAZDTB010000551.1:0-3255 GCA_964508075.1 uncultured Planctomycetales bacterium | reverse complement strand
ACGGCGACGGCGACGTAGACTTGAGCGACTTGGCGGAATTGCTGAGCCATTACGGCACGACCTGTCCCTGAACGACCGCGCGCAACCGCGGACGGGTGGCCGGTTCAACTCGGGTGGCATGGGCAGGCCCGCCGGAGGCGGGTTTGCCCGGGTCTTGATCGCTGGAGCAGGGGGCCGGATACCACGCGGCTCGGCGGGAGCCTCGCCCTCCCGGCACTGCTGACGACTGATGACTGACGACTGAACCCTGAAAACTGAAAACTGAAAACTGAACCCTCTCTCACCTTGGCGCTCTTGGCGTCTTGGCGGTTCAGCGATTCTCTATCAGCCGCGGTAGCCGATCAGACGGCCGAAGTTGGGGCGGCGGACTTCGCGGTTCTCGCCGGTCATCGTCGGGCGGGGAAACTCCGAAACCGGCTGGCGCCCGCGGGTGAGGCGCACGATGCGCGGGTGGGGGTGGTGCAGGCAGCGGGCGGTGACCGTCTCCGGCTCGAACACGATCTCGAACAGCGAGCCCATCGACACCTCAAAGCGGTCGCACGTGCCGAGCACCAGGTGTTCCCGGTCATTCGCCCGCCACCAGGCGAAGTGCGGCAGGTACAGCGCCGTACGCATGATCGACAACAGCGGCGAGGCGTGGCCGAACACCACGGCACAGGGCTCGTCGCGTCGGAGCCAGCGTGCCAGCCAGCGTGCGCTGCGCTCGTTGACCTGATAGAGCTTCTCCGTGCGGTGCCACTCTTTCAGGTCGCTCTCGACGTGCACCGGCAGGCCCAGGGCGTCGCCGACCAACGCGGCACTCTGCCGGGCGCGCGTCAGCGGCGAAGCGTACACGGCGGTCGGCGCGAGGCGCTGCACAATCGGTACGACCTGTTTGACCTGAATGATCCCGGTGCTCGAGAGCGGCGGTCCGGGTGGTTCATCCATGGCCTTGTGCAGCGAATAGTCGGGCAGCCCGTGCCGGATCAACAGTAGTCGCCGTGTGCGTGTCATGTAGTTTTCGACCTCGTCTCCGACGGGTCTGATCAATCGTCGTCCGGCTGCGTGGTTGGCGGCGCTGGGAGCATCTTGATGCCAGGTTGCAGGCGTACCCGCACCTCTTCGATCAGTTGCTGAGGATCGGCACGGATTGCGTCGGCGGAGAGCCGGCCGCTTTTCAGATCGTCCAAGACCTGGCGGAGCCCGCGGGCCATGCGCTGGAAAGCGGCCGGCAAACCCGGGTCGTAGCCCAGCCCGGGATCGTAGCGCCAAACGGCGCCCGCTCGCACGAGCCGGGCGTGCCGGAGCGGGATCCGCCCGTCGACGGTGAATGCAACGGTCGCCGTGTCGCCCTCGACGCGCTGGTCGATCAGCTCGACGTAGCGGCTGAAGATATCCAGATTGGCACCCCAGTGGGATTGATCGATCGACTGCGACAATCCCAGGGCGAACGCGTCGCGAACATAGTCGCACAACGATTGGTTGGCGTGCAGGAACTCATCGACCGCCATCAGGGTCTTGATGACCTCGGGGGCTCGTCCGGGCACGATGAGCTGATTCAGCGTCTGGTAGGAGCCGGAGTCGCGGGCGGCGATGACGCGCTCGATGGTGGCCCGGGGCGAGCGTGTTCTCGGGCTCTCCGGCGAGGTCGTTCGTTCGCAGGCCGCACAACATAGCGCGACGGTTGCGGCCAGCAACAGTCGCGGCGGCGGTGAATTCCTGGGAAGCGTCACCGGGTTACCTCTTGCTCATGCCGCTTACGAACCACGCGCCGTACTCCCTCGGTTCGGGCCCACGCCTCAACGATGTGTGTAAGCGATGCCCGCCCGGCCGCCGCAACTGTACATAACGATAGGAAGACCGGCGTACTTCGGCAATGACCTGGGCTCAGGCTTTGGGGGAGACGTGCTTGCAGATGGTCGCGATGAGCGTCTGGCGATCAATTGGCTTGGTGGCGAAGTCGTCGCAGCCGGCCTGCAGGCATTTCTCGCGATCGCCCGCCATCGCATGGGCGGTCAGAGCGACGATGGCTCCCGCGTATCCGACTTCGCGCAACCGGCGGGTGGCCCCATAGCCGTCCAGCACGGGCATCTGTATGTCCATCAGAATGACGTCAAAAGTCCTGCCGAGCGCCTCAGCCCGCAAGACGTCTTTGACCGCGATCTGTCCGTTCTCGGCCACCGCAACCACGGCGCCGGCCTTGCGCAGGATGAAGGTGATCAGGCGCTGATTGTCAGGGCCGTCCTCCACCAGCAGGATACTCGCGTTGAGCAGCGCTTTTTCGCTCGTGCCCAAAGTCGTGGACGTCGGTGCGAGAGCCTCGGTCTTCGCAGCCTCCGGTATCTGTGGCGCGTCAAGGAGCTTGACCCCGGCGAGCGATCCGACGTCGATCGTCAGGCTGAAGGTGCTGCCCTCGCCGTGACCGCTGGAAGCCGTCAAATCGCCACCGAGCATTTCTGCCAAGCGTTTGCTGATCGCCAGACCCAGCCCGGTGCCGCCGTAGTTACGCGTAGTCGAAGCATCCGCCTGGGTAAACGGCTGGAAGAGCGTGCTAAGCTGTTCGGGGGATAACCCGATGCCGGTGTCGCTTACGTCCAGCTGCAGCCGTGCGGGGGCATCCGGCTGATCCGTGCTTTGCGCGTCGTGCAGCAGCGAAACGGTCAGCCGAACCTCGCCGGCATGCGTAAACTTGACCGCGTTGCTGACGAGATTGACCACTATCTGCCGCAGCCGGGTCGGGTCGGTCCGGATGGTTTCGGGGATCGGCCCGCGACATTCCACCGCGAAGCGCAGCTCTTTCGCCTCGGCCCAGCCCCGCGCCAGCGTGCACACGTCCGCGACGACCTCCAGGGGAGAACACGGGACGTACTCCGGTGTAAGTCGGCCGGCTTCGATCTTTGAGAGGTCCAGGATGTCGTTGATGAGCGCGAGCAGGTGCTGGCCGTTGCGGCGGATGGCGTGGATCGCCGTGTCGCGATCTTCAGATTCCAGTTCGGGCTCGAGGAGGATATCCGCGAAGCCGAGGATTGCAGTCATCGGCGTACGGATTTCGTGGCTCATGTTCGCCAGGAACTGGGACTTGGCGCGATTTGCCGATTCCGCCCGCTCGAGCGCCTTCTGCAAGTCCGCCGACCGGAGGCGTACTTCGCTCTCCAGTTGGACGATATGGCGACGTTTCTCCTGCAAGCGGTCCTCGCGCTCCTCCAGCACTTTCGCGACGGTTTCATCGTGCGCCCGCTTGAGCGTTTCCTGCTCGGCCAGCAAATGCCGGTTACG
>CAZDTB010000550.1:0-3277 GCA_964508075.1 uncultured Planctomycetales bacterium | reverse complement strand
CCGGACCACGTCCATGCGCTGGTCAACCGCGGTCTCGCCTTGCAGAAACTGCAAGTGGGCCGGCTGGGTCTGGATGAAGAGCTCGTTGACGGTTTGCAGGTCGACCGTCTTGATCCGCCCGGTGTGCAGCCCCATCCGGACGTGCGAGAGGTACTGCATCGCCTCGGTCGAGCTCATCAGCCGCGCGCTTTGCAGCGCGCCCATGGCCCGGAAGAGCTTGTCGTCGAGCGCGTGCAAGCGTTTCTCGAGCAGCGCCGCCCGGGCGGCCTGCTCGTATTCGACGATTCTCGGGATCACGACGTGGTGGAAATCGCTGATGATGTCCTTCTCTTCGCGCCCCAGCGTGATCTGGTTGGAGACCTGGAAGAAATCGCCCAGCGCCTCGGTGCCCTCGCCGAACAGTCCGCGGACGGCGAGCTTCATGTCCCTGGCGGCCTGGCCAACGCGCTCGAACTCGTTGGTCAGGCGCAACGCCGGCAGGTGCAGCATGACCGACACGCGGATGCCGGTGCCGATATTCGTGGGGCAGGCGGTGAGATAGCCGAGCTGCGGGTGGAAGGCGTATTCGAGCTGTTTCTCGAGGGCGTCGTCGATGCTGCTGACCTGCTCCCAGGCCTCTTCGAGCCGCAGGCCGCTGCGCATGGCCTGGATGCGCAGATGATCTTCCTCGTTGATCATCAGCGACGAGGCCTCGCTCGGGTCGAAGGCGACCTTGCGCGCGCCAGTGCCCTCGGCGTGCTGCCGGCTGATCAACTGCCGCTCGACCAGCAGGTTGCGCTCGAGCTCGTCCAACTGATCGACGTCAACGTGTATAAAGCTGTGCAGGGCTTGCGCCTTGCGGACCCCGGTCTGGATCGTCGCGGCGATTTCGGCCCGCGTTTCCGCATCGGCGCGGGAGAGGAAGAAGAACCCAGCAATGTTGCGTGCCAGACGAATGCGCGTCGAGATCACAATCTCATGGAGGGGCCCTTCGCCCCGCAGCCACTCGCCGGCCTGACGCGCAAGCTGGTCGATCGACTTGCTCATGAGGCCTCCAGGGTGCTGATGCGGTCACGGAGCTCGGCGGCGCGCTCGTAGTCCTCGGCAGTGACCGCCTCGTCGAGCTGGCGCTTGAGCCGGCGAATCTCCTGCTGCGTGGTGCGGGTGGCGCCGAGTGACGCCGGCGACTTGCCGACATGGTGGGTCTCCCCGCCGTGCGCGCGCTCGATCAAGGGGAGCAGGACCTCCTTGAACACATCGTAGTCCTTTGGACACCCGAGCAGGCCCTGATTGCGGAACTCCACGTAGCTGATGCCGCACTCGTCACAGACCAGATCCAGGTCGGCCGACGAGGCGGACTTGGCCGCGGCGATGAAGTTTTCGAGGATTTCGGCGTTGAAGTTGGGCTTGTGCACCTGCACCAAACCCTCTTCGACCGCGCAACGCTCGCACAGATGACGCTCGATTTTCTCGCCTTCGCGGGTGATGTTGGTCAGGTGAAATGTGGCCTGAGCTTTCTTGCAGTGTTCGCACAATCCCATCCGGGAGACTCCCTGTCGCGGCAGCCGGCGCCGCATTTGATGCTAGATTGCCTGCCGATCCGAGTCAAGTAACTCGCCCGCGACTCGGTTCCCCCATCAGCCCCGAATGCACAGTCTCAATACGATCGGTCGATCCGACGTCAGGACGGAGCGGTGCCCGACCGCGTGTTAACCTCGATGGTCAGCGACACGCTGACCGGACGCGGCAGCATGAACAGCAGATTGCTGGCCACGTCACGCCCCTGGCGGGCGATAATGCGTCCCTCGGCATACACCCAACAGTCCCGGCCCGCGGTTCCGTGGACCCGGAAGATCGGCCGGTGGCGCAGAAACGGCGCCGGCTGAAACTCGAAGCGCAGCAGACCGTCGGCCAGCGCCAGTTCGTAGCAACCTTCCGATTCATTGAACCCATCGCGGTCAAGATCCCCGGGAGCATCACCTACCAGCCGGCCGTGCGCCAGCGCAATTGTCGCGGGATGCTGGTAGTCGGCGGCGAACGTGTGACCTTCGGGAGCCGCGTCGATGTCCCATGGCCAGAACCGCAACAGATGCGCGGTTTCGACGACCTCGGCCGGCTCGAGGTCTCCGACAGTGACGGCGGAACGCCGTTCGTCGGCCGATGCCAGTTCAAGTTGCCGCTCGGCCGCGGCAGGCGTATGAACGCACCACAGCAGGTCGGGCCGCTGCCGATCAGGCGGCGAAAGCAACACGAAGTTCGTGTCCTCTCCTGCGCCGTAGACGGCGGGCGATACGCGCTCAAAACCGCTGCGCCCGTCGAGCGCCAGGGCGTATCCGACCCGTGCGGCTGGCCAGCCGCTGTCGTGAGTCTGCGAGCTGACCCGAAGATAAACCCGGCCGGTGGGATAGATGACGTAACGCCAGAAGTGCTCGGGCCTCGTGGCCGAATCGGTCCCTGCCGCGTTTTTGCCCGGCTCCGCCAGGAATCGCCAGAGGCCTTCGAGCACTACTCGAAAGCCGGACTGTTCCGCGATGCGTTGCGTGGCGGCGACGCGCGCGCCCCAGCTCGCGTACAGGGTGGGATCGTCGTACACGACCGGATCGGCCCGGCGCCGGCTCCAGTTCTCCGGCAGGGGGACCGGCCAGGGTCCCAGCCCGCTGCGCACCGTCAGGTTGTGCTGGTCGTCGGCATGCCACTGAACGATCACACCGTCGGCAAACGCGAGCTCGAAACGGCCGCGGGCTCCGACGATGATCCGCCGTCCGGCCGACACCACGTAGAGTTCGCCTTGGCCGGCGTCCTTTCCGAAGAGACAACGGGTGTTGTCTGTCAGCAGCAGGTCGTCGAGGTAGAGGTCGACCGGGGCAGTCAGTTCAGAGGCACGCCAGCACAAGGCGCGCACGTCTGCCAAGTCGATCTCTTCAGCGAGCTCGGCCAAATCGATGCGATAGAGCTGCCAGCCGGGGTTCGCAAAGAGCTTGCGAGACGAGCGGAGCGGCGTGTCGGCGCCGCTCTCGACCGTGAACTCCAGCATCAGCCCGCCGGGCGGGCCGTAGATGTTGAACAGCAGCAGGTTGTATTTCCGCCAATCGGGCAGCAGGGCCAGCTTGGCCGAACGCTCGCCATCGAAGCGGAGTTGCTCGTCGGGGCTGCTCAGGCGGGCCCTGAGTCCGCCGGCGCCGGTTTCGTCGATGCTGCGGCGCACGCTGATTTCTGGTTGGTCGGTGACTTCGACCCGGTCAGGCCCGAGCGTGCGAAAGAGGGCCGCCTGCGGCAACGTGTTGAAGTCCGCCAAGCA
>CAZDTB010000549.1:0-3282 GCA_964508075.1 uncultured Planctomycetales bacterium | reverse complement strand
TACGTGACCACGTCTTCACACCACGGCCAGTCGGCGGTCTCATGCTCTTGGAAGGCGGTCTCCAAGCGTTTGGCAAGCGTCTTCAGCACGGCGCGAGAAGCCTGATCGTCCGGGAACTCCCGGAGATAGTAATACAGGCCCAGAACGGCGAACGCCCACGCACGCGGACTCGCCATGCACTCAAAGTTCCCAAGCGACAACCGGAAGAGATCTTCGGCCAGCAGACGCATGGACTTGTGTGGCGCATGGGCGATCAGGTAGCCCAGCGCCCATTGTGCGCGACCCTGAGAGTCATCGCTCCAATCCACCTCCAGCCAGGAGCGATCGTAGCTCATGAGGTTGCGGAAGCGCCCGACGCCACCCGGTCGCGCGTGGTTCAGAAACGCAAGGTAGGTTTGCAGCGGTGCCAGGACGCGTTCGTCCTGGAAGTGCGACCAGGCCATCGAGGCCACGATAACCGCTCTGGCGTTGTCGTCGGTGGTGTAGCCGTGGCACCGGTCCGGGGTCGTGTACACGCAATGCTGCAAGATGCCCACATCGTCGGTCATCGCGAGCAGAATGCTGAGCCGCACTTCCGGCAACGAGAGCTGCATGCGAAACTGGCGTTTCTCCTCGCGCGCCCGAACCCGGGCGCGTTCCGCGGCGTCCGCGCGGGCCTCCGTCAAGGTCTCGTGGTACTGCAAGGCGACGCGCGGCCAGATCATCGCCCGGCCCAATTCGTACGCGGCCGCTTGCATCCGCTCGCGCTCGTCGGCGTCTTCGAGCAGGGCGCGGAGCGCGTCGGCAAACCCGTCGACGTCGCCGAATTCCACCAGGCGCCCACGCCCATCGGCGAGCATTTCCTGGGCGTACCAGTAGGGCGACGAAACGACGGCGGTTCCGGCGGCGAGGGCATACGCCAACGTCCCGGACACAATCTGTTCTTTGTTGCGGTACGGCGTAACGTAGATGTCAGCCGCCGCCAGGTACTCGCAGAGGTCCTCCTCCGAGACGTACCGGTTGTGGAAGATGACGTTTTTCTGAATGCCCCGCTCGAGCGCCCGGCTTTCGAGCGACAGACGATACGACTCCCCCGAATCGCGCTTGACCTGCGGGTGCGTCGCGCCCAGGACCGTAAACACGACGTCCGGATAGTCCGGCACAACCTGCTCCAGGGCGTCAAGCATGATCTCGACGCCCTTGCTGGGGCCCAGCAGGCCAAAGGTTAGGATGGTCGGCTTGCCGGCCGTGCCGAAACGCTCCTTGAACGTTTCCGTGTTCCCAAACGGCACATCTGGAACGCCGTGATGGATGAGACGAATCCGTTCTTCTGGGATGCCGTAGCAGTCGTTGAGAATCGCGCGGGCGCGTTCGGCCATCACGACCAGCGTTGCACTGCAATCACAGATGCGTCTGAAAACATCACGCTGGCTATCGTTCGGCTCAGCCAAGACGGTGTGCAACGTCGAAACGACGGGCTTCTTGAGCCGCTCCAGCAGTTCGAGCAGGTACACGCCGGCCTCGCCGCCGAACAGCCCGTACTCGTGCTGCAAGCTGATCGTGTCGAACTTGCTGTCGTTGAGGAAATCGGCGGCGTTGCGGTAGTCGTACTTGCGGTGCTGCCCGATCTCGAACGCGACTTCGGGACCGTAGTTGTACAGGTCGTCCTGATCGTTGACGGCGACGATTCGCACGCGTTCGGCGGACTCGAGCGGCTGGTCGTAGATCCGTTCGGCGATCGCCGAGGCCAGGTGATGTGTGAACGTCGCGATGCCGCAGCGACGCGGAACATACGAACCGATCAGCGCGACGGAAGTTCGTGATGTGGTGGACGTATCTTTCCGCGGAACAGCTTTTCGTGTTGCCATAGTTCCTCCCAGGCGCCGCGTCGCAGCCGGGCCGCCCGGAACTCCGGTTAGCCGCTGCGCATTCCACCAGCACCGCGGACTCGGAAAAGCCGGCGAAATGGTTGCGCTGATTATACTCGTTGCCGAGCCACCGCGATACGAGAGGCCGGACCCGCCGGATCCGCGGCACGGGTAGCAGGGGCGTCCCGACGCCTGCGGCGCGTAAGGCACTGAGATTTCCATGTCCGCCCGAGGAACCTGGGCGACCCGCCGGCGACCCGCCGACCGCTGGGACGCGCGATGGTTCCGCACGGAGGGCTCGCGTTTCTTCGCCCGGAGGGCGCATGATGGTTCCGCCCGGAGGGCGCGCGATGGTTGCCAGGGACTTCAGTCCCTGGAATAATGGGATCCTCTGCTGTTCCTCCGCCCGGAGGGCGGACGAGGTCGGGGCCCTGCGATGCCCAGCGCCTATACGCAGAACTTCTACCACACGGTCTTCAGCACAAAGCAGCGCGCGGGCCTGCTCACGCCGGATTTGGAAACGCGGCTGTACCCTTTCATCGGCGGTATCGTGCGCGACCTGCGCTGCACGCTCCTGGCGGTCAACGGCATGCCGGACCATGTTCACCTGTTGGTCCGCTACCGGCCGGACCTGTCGCACTCCGAACTGCTCTAGCAGATCAAGGGCAGATCATCGAAGTGGATCAACGAAACGTTCCCGCAGCTCGGCCGTTTCTCCTGGCAGGAGGGCTACGGCGGGTTCACCGTCAGCAAGTCCGCTGTGCCGGAGGTCGAGGCCTACATCGCGCGACAGAAGGAGCACCACCAGCGCCAAGACTTCATGTCGGAGCTCCTCGAGCTGCTTCGCAGGCACGGCATTGAGTTCGATGAGCATGAGGTATTCAAGTGACCCTCGTCGGCCCGGAGAGTCTGCATTGCTCGCCCGAAGGCGATCGAGAGCTTGGCGTCTTCGCCGCGACGTCGCACGATGGTTGCCAGAGACTTGAGTCCTTGGAAGGTTGGGATCAGATCAGTTCTTGTTCTTCCGCCCGGAGGGCGCGCGATGGTTGCCAGGGACTTGAGTCCCTGGTTGGCGGCCTTCTCCTCTTCTTCTTTTCCGCCCTCCGGGCGCAAAATCCGCTCTCAAGGAGTGCCCTTCGGGGACCTTTCGAGGGCGCACTGCTCAGGCCTCGATTAACTTGGTCTTGGTTTCCGCGCCACCTGCTTTGATGACGACCTTCACAGCATCTTCCATCGGATCTTTGAAGGGCACCTCGATTCGGAGCAGGCCGTGCTCGTAGGTCGCTTCGGCTTTGTCAGGTTTCACCGGCCAACCTAAAGCCAGTGCTGAAACATACTCGATGTCCCTTGCTGGCGCTGTCAGGTGGACGCTGTCTGGCAGGAGCTTCAGATCGATGGTATCCGTTGGCGCTCCTGGGATGGCGAACTCCACTAC
>CAZDTB010000548.1:0-3285 GCA_964508075.1 uncultured Planctomycetales bacterium | reverse complement strand
AATGCCCAAGCGCAAGGTCGTCAAGGCGGACTACATCCGCCGGCGGGCGCTGTGACAAGAGTGGGGTAGGAGGTCGAGGGCGTAGGCGCGGGGCGGAGCAGGAAAGCTCCCGGTTTGCAGAGTAGGTTGCGGGTTCTGGGCGTCGAGCAGGGCGCCGCCGACGGCGGCTGCGGTTTCGGGTCGGATGGCGGTATCGGGGACGGGGCGCTCCCAGCGGACGGGCTGCATGGGTCGGTGAAGGCCGCGCGCGTCGCTGGGGGCGGGGACCTCGGAGGCGAGCAGGCCGACGGAGACATCGAGCTGGACCTGGAGATAGTCGGCCAGGCCGCTGAGGTTGGCGCCGCCGCCGGCCAAGAGCAGGCGGGTGGCGTTGACGTCTGAAAAGTTCTGGAGGACGTAGGAGAAGCAGCGGTTGATCTGGTGGACGAGGTCATCGACGGGCTCGCGGAGCAAGGCGAAGACGACGCTGGGGGTATCGTGGGCGTCGAGCAAGGGCTGGTCAGCCTGGGGGGGGCGGAAGCCGCGCTCGGCGGAGCGCATCCCGTGCACGCGTTTGATCTGCTCGGCAGCGGGGTGAGCGACTTCAAAGCCTTCGGCCAAGCGGCGCGTCCACATGTCCGACGAGGCGGAGAGGGATCGGATGTAGGCCGGGACGTGTCCGAGGACGACGGTCAAGGTTGATCGGCGGAAGCCCAGGTCGAGGATCCCCCACAACTCGTTCTCGGCGGGGGTCTGCATGCGGCAGGCCAAGTGGACCAGCGCGCAGGGTGACACCGCTATGCGTCGCAGGCACAGCCGATCACGAGCGAAGAGCTCGTGCCAGGCCAGGGCCCGCTCGATCGGCAATGCGACCGCCATGACATTCAAACCCTGGTGATGTCCGGGCGGCAACAGCCAGTGACGCACCTCGAGGTCGCTAGCGTCGGCGCGCATCTCGCGCGCCACTTCCCAAACCAATGCCTGACGGATGCGCTCTTCCGGCTGGGCCAGGGCCTTTTTCGGCAACCGCAACGCGCAGAAATGCGCGTCGGGCGGGGAGAGCACCAGCCCGATTTGGTTACCCGTGAAATTTGCCTGACCGACGAGTCTCGCCAGACGCGAATAATCCGGCGGGGGCAGCTCCTGGTCATCTCGAGGTCGGGCTGGCGACAGTTCGAGCTGCAGCAAGTCACGGCTGGTCAGGTGCGACCCGCGGGCCGCTACCTGGAAGGCGCGGATTCCCGCCGACCCCACGTCGAACGTGATGGCCGAATTGCGTGAGCACAGGTGAGCAAGCATTTCGCACGCACTCCAAGCCGACCGCCGGCCGCCTCAGCCTCCCGCCGCCGCCAGGTCAAACAGCGGGATGAACAGCGACATCGCCACTAACCCCACGAACACACCCATCGTGGCCAGCAGCATCGGCTCGATGACGCGTGTCAGGCCGGCAATCAGCTGGGCGTTGTCGCTGTCCATCCAGTTCGAAACAAAACCGACCGCCTCGGACAGACGTCCGTTCTCTTCGCCGGTCCGGATGGCGGACGCGATCACCGGCTCGACCAGTCCGGACTCGGCCAGGGTCCGCCCGATCGATCCACCGCCGGCGACGGCCTCTTCGACATCGCTTACCAGTCGGATAAAAGCCACGTTGGTCAGGGCGCTGCGTGAGTGCTGGATGGTTTCGAGCAACGGCACGTGGCAGCGCAGCATGGCCGCCCAGATCCGCAGCACGCGCGCGAAGACCAGCCGCGACGCAACCCGCCCAACCACCGGAAACTTGAGCAGCAGCGCATCAAAACGCACGCGCAGTTGCTCGGTCCGCAGCGCGACCACGCATCCAACGATCAGCACGATCAGCGTGGTCGCCCACACCGCCCAGTAGTCCAAGAGCCCCTCGCTCACGGCAAAGAGGAACTGCGTCACCGCGGGCAAAGGCGAATTCAGGTTTTCAAAGAGGGTGCTGAAGCGCGGCACGACGAAGCCGACGACCACCCCCCCCACCGCCACGCACAACAAACTCAGAATCGCCGGGTAGAGCAGAGCACCGATCACCGTTTTCCTCGTCTTTCGCTGACGCATGGTCAGCTCGTTGAGCCGATCGAAAGCGTCGGGCAACGAGGCCGTGGCCTCACCCGCGGCCACCATGCTGCAGAAGACGGGCTTGAAGACGTCGGGGCGGTCGTGGAAGGCATCGGCCAGGGTGCCGCCTTGCTCGACGTGCAGGCGGATCGTATGGACGAGATGTCTGACGCGTGGCTTGGCGGTTTGTTGCTCGATGGCTTCGAGGGCGGGGACGAGGGCGGAGCCGGCCTGGAGGAGCATTTTCAACTGCTGGGTGAAGAGGACGAGGTCGCCTGATCTGACGCCGCCGCGGGAGGTTGGCCGCTCGCTTACGGTGGCGGTTGTGTTGGTGGGTGTGGGGTCGAGTTTGAGGGGGGTGAGGCCGTTGTTTCGGAGGGCGTCGGCGGCGTCGGCGGTGGAGTTGGCGTCGATTTGGTTGTTGACGAGGCGACCGTCGGGGGCGATGGCTTGGCAGTTGAAGAGCACGGACGGTTCCTTTTCTGGGGCGGTGCGGGGCCCGGGTGCTAGGTTGGGCGCTCGCTTACGGTCGCGGTTCTGTCTGTTGGCTGGGCGGGAGGCTCGGCGTGCCGTGGCTGGGCGGGAGGGTGGCGCTCGGTGGCTCGGCGGGAGGCTGGCCCTCGGGTGGCGGTTCTGTTGTTGGGTGGGCGGGGGGCCATTTCGGCGCGGGTACGGTTTTCGGACTCGGCGTGGGTAACGCGGAGGACCTCTTCGAGGGTTGAGAGTCCGGCGTCGACGAGTGCGAGGCCGATCTCGCGGAGGGGTTTCCAGCCGTGGTTTCTGGCAAACATTTTGAGTGACTCCTCGTCGTCGATGTCGTGTAGGAAGTGTCGGAGGGGGTCGGTGACCTCGAGGATTTCGAATATACCGGTTCGGCCGCGGTATCCGCTGTCGCGGCACTGTGTGCAGCCTTCGCCCTTGTGGAAGACGCGTTTGGAGTGGTGGAGCCATCCGGCATCGGCGAGGGCGGTGTCGGAGGGGTAATAGGAGGTTCGGCAGTGGGGGCAGATTGTCCGGACGAGTCGCTGGGCGATGACGCCGTTGAAGGCGGACGCGAGCAGGTAGGGTTCGATGCCCATGTCGATGAGTCGGATGAAAGAGGCGGGCGCGCTGCTGGTATGCAGGGTTGAGAGGACGAGGTGTCCGGTGAGGGCGGCCTGGATGGCGACGCGGGCGGTGTCCTGGTCGCGGATCTCGCCGACCATGATGACGTCGGGGTCCTGTCGG
>CAZDTB010000547.1:0-3285 GCA_964508075.1 uncultured Planctomycetales bacterium | reverse complement strand
ACCGCCCGGTGAATGTCTCGCTCACTTGGTCGGCCAGCGAATCCGAGGCATTCAGCCCAGCAATGAGAAGGACGATTCCGACGACCAGCACGACGATCCCAATCATGCGCTGTGGACTCATGATGGACTCCCGGCTTCCAAGCCCACTCTAGACGGATCGATGAAAACAGCGACAATCACACTCGAGCTGGGATTCGCCACTGTTGGCTCCTGCCCGAACGAGCCCTGACGCAGGTCACGGCCCCGCGCCGGACCGATTCTCATTTACTTGTCCCTGCCTTTATCTTTGTCTTTGTCCTTTTTTCCCTTGTCTTTGTCCGAGCCTTTTTCCCTGCCCTTGGTGTCGGCCTCGCTCTGACGCTCCTCCTTCGGCTTGGGCGGCGGGGCGACCTCAGGCTTGCGCGAGTTGGCCCGCTTGCCGACGATCGGCGGCTTGGGGATCTTCACCTTCTCGGGTTGAGTCGCCCGGACATCGCGCGGCGAAACCGCGCCGGGTCGGCGGTCGGCGACAACCGGCGGTTCTGGCTTATGCTCGGCGGCTCTTGTCGGGGCAGGGGCCTTGTTTTCGCCCCGTCCCCGGCCTGTGCGATCCGCGGGGGACGGCGCAACTCGTTCCTTGTGCCCGGCAGGAGGAATGACGACCTGCGGCTGCGCCGTCGGGGGTCTGTCCGGCGGTCTTGCCTTTGGCGGCGACTTGGGCTCCACAGGCGATTGGGCTCGCGTTGGCGGCTCGACTGCCTTCGGATGGTCCTCCGCCGCGGCCTCCCAGCGGTTGCGTTCCTGGCGGAACTTGCGCACCTCGCTCGCCTGCCTGGCGATCTTCTGTCGAGCGTCGGGCTCGATCCGTTCGAACTTCAGCGGGGTCTCCCGCCTGGTGACGACCCCCGTCAGTGGCTGGGCCACCTGATGGGCCCGTCGCTGCGGCTCGGGCATCTTGTCCAGCCGGGTTTTCTGCTCTCGGTACGTCCTGGCCGGGCGGAGGTCCTTGTCGTCGTGGCGGCGATGGTACTCCTGCCTCCGGCGCTCCTCCCAGCGCGGTTCGGTCCGCTGGTTTCGCCAGCGGTCGTGGGAATAGATGGGATCGTAATATGTGTGCCTGCGCGCGCTCTCGAACTGCGGATAGATGCCGACACGCTTGTAATCGTCATCGTAGTAGTCGCCGAAGTAGTAGTGGCTGTAACGCGGATAGACGAACAGGTTGACCCGCAGCACATCCACGTTGATGGCGATGCTGGGCGAGTACGTGAAGCCTGAACGCCCATAGACCGACCGCGGGAAATAGACCGGGGCAAACAATACCCCGCGACGCTCCAGCGCGTAATCCCAGTGTCCCTGGCAGAAGACGTAGCCCCGCGGCGTCCACTCGTAGTGAGAAACCACCCAGATCCAGTCGGCCTGCGGTTGCAGCCAGTACCCGGACCGCCGGACATAGCGGCTCTCCTGCCAGTACCAGCAGCCGGGCACCCACATCCTGTCTACCGAGGGCGGCGGACCCGGCGGCTCAAGGTCCACGGGCGCCGGCGGGGCCGGGAGGTACTCGATCTCTTCGACGTCGGCCGGCATCCAGAAGCCGGGCACCCACTCCCAGCCGACAACCTCAGTGGTTCTCGCGTGGTCCCCGCCTATCCGGACATTCACCACTCCCTCCACCACCACCTCCCAGCCACTGCCGCGACGGGCCCCCCGCGTCTCGGTAACCGGGTTCCAGTAGCCGGGCACCCAGTACAGGTTCGGGGGAGCGGCCCGCCAGCAGGCGCTGACCCAGATGTAGGCGTTGCGATCCCCATCCCAGGACCAGTAGCCCGGCACCCAGGCAAACTGTTCGCCCTGGGGCCGTTCGTCCGGCGCGATCTCCTGGATGTCGGGCGGCGGCTCGATGGGGGCCACCACGCCCGCCTGAATCTCCAAGTTGAGCGGTTCGGCGAAGGCCTCGTGCACCGGGCCGCGGGTCAACACCTCGGGCTGCTCCTCGAACGGCACCGGCGGCGGCCCTTGTGCGAATGCTGCGCCGTCGCTGCCGAGCAGCACGATCAACCCAACGACCAATCCGATGGTTCGCTCTGGCTTCATGACTTCGGTCTCCCTATGTGTTGCGCGCCGATCATCGCGGAGCCTGTGATCACGCGTGTCGATTTCCGGCCGATAGCGCCTCGATGCATGCCGTCGGTCTTTTGCATACCGGCCCGCTGCCGGCGAACAGGTTGATGCACTTCCGCTGACCCGCCGGCTCAGCGCCTATCCCGACGCTCGTCATGTCTTCGCCGTTTCTGTTGCTCTTCCCGCCACTGTCCCCGCGTGTACCGGTAGCCTTGCTTGTGTTTCTCGTAGCGAGGTGCGACCCAGACGGCGTGTGCGCGCGGCGGGCGAGCCCACTGGCCGGGGTGCCTGACGTACTGGCGGCCATTCCAATCCCAGTAGCCATCAATCCAGATGTGCTCGCGGGAGGGCCGGGACGGCCGCCGATCCACGATGACCGGCGGCGGAGCCTCGCGGACAATGACGTACTGCGGCTGGGGCTGCGGCTCCGCTACGTAAACCGTCTCGGAGGAGCGCCTAACGCCGTGATTGTGGCGGCAGCCCAACAGACACAGGCCTGCGACCCCCACCGATACCCATAACAGCGATTGCGGGGACTTCATTATCGGTTCTCCTTCGTAATAGCCAAATCTGACGCGGCTGGCGCCCGCATCATGGGTTCCCGGACGCGAGCCCGCTCCGGCTGTCCCCGGGCACGCCCGGGGTGAGCCGGAACACCTGCGCCGTGGCGCTTCTCGTGAAGGCGTCCAGCATGACTCCTGTCGTCGGCTCCACTTCCGCGAAGGTTCTCACGCGTGTCGATGTCTTCTTGCCAGTCCTGCAATCAGGGATGCGAGAAAGACCACCAGGAACACGAAGAACAGCACTTGCGCGATGGTCGTGGCTCCGGCGGCAATGCCGCCGAATCCGAATACGGCCGCGATGATCGCAACGATGAAGAATACCACTGCCCAGTACAACATGGCTTTGCTCCTTACTTGTTGTGGGTATGACCGACGCCCGCCCACAAGGCTGGCCTCGGCGCTATGCATAGCAGTTCTCATTGCTGGTGCTCCTCGGGGCTGCTCCAACTGTCCCCGGGCACGCTGTGGGCGAGGCGGAACACCTGCACCGTTGCGCTTCTCGTGAAGGCCTGCACCACGACCCCCGTCGTCGGCTCCACTTCCGCGACGGCTTCGCGCACGTCCACGCCTGTGATTCTCTTGATCTCCTCCCGCAGCGATTGGGAGGAGTTGGAGAAGAGTTGTC
>CAZDTB010000546.1:0-3288 GCA_964508075.1 uncultured Planctomycetales bacterium | reverse complement strand
CAACTTGGCATCGGCTGACAAGGAACAACTCGGCGCCGACTTGTCGGCGTATCTGGACGGCGAGCTCAACCCGCGGCGCGCCCGCGAAATCGAGCACCTCCTGAAAGAATCGGAGGGCGCCCGCCGCCTGCTCGCGGAACTCCGCGCGGTTTCTAAGGACCTGCGCGACCTGCCGCGCATGCGCGCCCCAGAGCTCCTGGCCGATGCAGTCCGCCGCGCCAGCGAGCGCCAAGTCACGGGACCGCGTCCAGCCCCGGTCGGCAGGATGCGCGTGCTGAGGCTCTTCACGCGTGTGGTCGCATCGGCGGCGGTTATCGCCGTCTGCATGTTTGCCGGCTGGATGATGCACGATCGCATGGCCCCACCGTCGGCGATCGACCGGCCGATCATCGCTCAAGAGGCTCGGGCCCCCAAAGGTCGGGCCCCCAAAGGTCGTGCCCCCGACGTCTTGGCCCGCCGGGCGTTGTCTCAGGAGGGAGTGCCGGCGGATGTCGCCGGCCAGAAGGAAGACGGGGGGCTCAGGCCGTCAGCTGAACCCCAACCCCCCGCCGACGAAGTGCTCGTCGCCGCGATGCCACCTGCTCCAGAGATGGGCGAAACCGCGCTCACGCTCGACGTGGTGACGTCAACCACTGACGTGCCTCCTACCTTGAACGTCGTCGTGACGCCGCGCGACGCGGAGCAATTCGACGCCGCTCTGCAACTGGTGGCGGCGTGGCAGCAACAGCCGCCCGCGGTCGGCGAGCGCATGGCAGGAAGAGCTGACAGAACGACCGGCATTGGCCGTGGTCGAGGGGCGGCGCCGTTCGCGGACGCGCGGCGGGCGGGCGGACGCGCCGGTTTGACACAACAGGAGTTCGTCGTTGAAGTTCCGCCGACCCGCGTCACCGAGGTCCTGCAATCGCTGGAGCAGCAGATCCCGCGTCAGGTTCAGGTCGCGATGACGTTCAGCCCAGCCGACCTGTCGCAGGTGCAACAGATGGTTGCACGGCCCAGCACCGCTCCAACGCCGGAGGAGTTGCACGCTGCCGAATCGGAGTCGGCTCCTGCCATCGCGCTGTCCGAACCAGAAGCGTTCAGATTGGGGCAGCCGGCGGGGCGCGGGGGGGAGCGTGGACGCGTCGTGCGCACACCGATGCAGGCGGAAGGTGGCGTGCCCGGCCAGACGGAAGCCGCTGAACGGCGCGAGGAGGTTGCCGCGGAGGGTGCCTCGGAAGCGCTTCAGGCCGAAACGCGTCGAGCGTCGCGGGACCTGGGCTTCATCCGCGGGCCGGAGCGCGCTGAGCCGGACGACGAGCTGCCGGCGCGAGCGAAAAAAGATACGCCTGTGAAGACGAAGAGGTGGACGCTCGACTTGCGTCGCCCGCGGGTTGCCGAGGTTGCCCGGCCGATATCGGAAACGATTGGACAGCAGGCAGCCGCCGACCAGCTCGCTGGGGCCCCGGCCCTCCGTGATGCCGACGCCACAGCCGAGCCGCCGATCGCGGGCGCCTTCATCCGCGAGCGAGCACGCGAGCTCCGCGACCGCCTCGGCGAAGTATACGAAACCACGCTCGGTCCCGCGTTCGACGCGCCTCCCGGACCGGGCCCTGAGCGTGAGCGACGGGACCGCGCCTCGGTCACGCTCCGCGTGACAGTCCTTCCGCCACCGCAGCCGACGCGACCCGCACCTGCCGCCTCGTCATCGGAAACTCCGTAGGCCAGCGGTGCTGTCGGCCATCGGCAACGAGGGCATCCAAGCCCCTCCCGTCTCGTAAGCGAGGAAGTTGGCGGTTGCCCATTCCGTATCGATTCGCTTGACTGCGAAGCAGAAACGCCGCCAGATTGTCACAGATGCTCTGCGCCGAACGGAAGCGGGGCAGTACGCGACAAGTACGCGACCCCCTTCCTCAGCGCTCCGAGCGCGCGAACGCACACAGAACCCTGGGAAAACAGGGCCGAGATGAAGCGCGCCCGGCAGGATTCGAACCTGCGACCTACGGTTTAGGAAACCGTTGCTCTGTCCTGCTGAGCTACGGGCGCCTGGCCATCCGGTCGACTCTCGACGCATGTTACCGCGCGCTGCGGCTCCAGCCCACTTCTTTGGAGCGGCCGGTTCGCTGGTCGACACCGCTCGTCCTCTTCCGGGCCGGCGGGCTTGAGGTCAGATTCTGGCCTGAGTGCCGGAATCGGGGGCCGCAGCCCTGACAGGCGTCTGGCCCGCCCCGGCGGAGTCCGGCCCGGCGGACGGCCGGACGGCGATGCCGCTTGACCGCTTGTCGCGCTGGCTCGTCCGCGTTAAGCTGATGTGTTAGGCGTGGCCGCCGCGCATTAGCGTTACGGATACGCTTCTGCAGCAAGCTCAGGTGACCGAGAGGTAAACACTATGCCACAGGAGATCGAGGCCTTCAGCGTCGGACACGAGTCGGAGAGGCTGATCGGGTTGGATTTGGTACGTGCGTCAGAGGCGGCGGCGCTGAGCGCGTTTCGCTGGATCGGCAAGGGGGACAAGATCGCCGCTGACGAGGCGGCCAGCGACGCGATCCGCGGCATGCTCAACCTGATCGACATGTCGGCCACCTGCACGATTGGCGAGGGGATCAAGGATGAAGCTCCCGGGATCTTCGTGGGCGAGAAGCTGGGCACGTGGAAGCCCGGCTCGCCAGCGGTCAGCATCGCGCTTGATCCGATCGACGGAACCACACTGACGTCGAAGGGCTTGCCCGGGGCGCTGAGTGTCATCGCCGCGGCCCAGGCCCAATCCCCGGACGATCACGCGCTGGCCGCCGTACCAACCTACTACATGGACAAGATCGCGGTCGGCCCTAAGGTGAAGGAGGGCACCGGTCAGATCCGATTCGATGTGGCGATTGAACAGAATCTGGAACTGGTTGCGCTGAAACTCGGCAAGCGCGTCCGCGACCTGGTGGTGTGCGTGCTCGACCGGACTCGCCACGGCGACTTGATTGGCCGGCTTCGTGCCACGGGTGCGGCGATCCAGCAGATCGGCGATGGCGACGTCGCGGGGGCAATTGCCCCGTCGATGCCTGACAGTGGAGTCGACGTGTACATGGGTAGCGGAGGTTCCGCCGAAGCGGTGACCGCGGCCGCCGCCATCAAGTGCCTTGGCGGTGAGATCCTCGCCAGAATGTGGCCGCGCGATGACGAGGAGCGGGCGGCGCTCGCTGAGCAGGGCTACACTGACGCCGACTACGAACGGGTGTACTCCTCGGAGGACATGGCCCGCGGGGAGGGAATCCTATTCGCCGCCACCGGAATCACTGACAACGCCATGCTCCGGGGCGTCAG
>CAZDTB010000545.1:0-3299 GCA_964508075.1 uncultured Planctomycetales bacterium | reverse complement strand
TCAATTCCGGTGGGGCGACCAGCCGTTCGCGCAGATCGTCGACGTCGAGCGCGAAGCTCGGGCTGATTTCGAGCGGGAGGTCCGGCAGGCCGTCGCCATCGCGGGGCACCGCGCAGCCGCAGCTCTCCAGCCAGCGGGCGGCGCGCAGGACCAGGTCGCGGCGGGCGGTCTCGACGGAATCGGTTCCTTCGGCGTTTTTGACGGGTGAGAACTCCTCCGCGCGCTCCGTGAACAGCACCAACGGATTCTCAGCCAGCGGGACCGCGTCGAACACGAACGTCTCCAGCTTGACCACGTTCGGCTGGTCGGGGGTCTGCAGGTTGCCGGCGGCGTTCACGACCGGAACCTTCTTCTCAGCCCGATGCCAGGGGAGTTGGACGGTCGCGCCGACTGCGGTAAGACGCTCAACGAACGCGCGCCCCAGGATGTGAATGGCGATGCTCCCGGCGTCGAAGCGGCGTGTCCCGTCGGGGTTCCTCTGTCGAGCCAGCTCCTCCGGCAGATCGCTGTACTCGATCACCGTCAGCCGCCCGTCGGCCAGGCAGAAGTTGCCGACACGCTCCAGGTCGTGCGCCTTGGCGACTGCTTTGCTGGACATCTCTGAAGCGCTCTCGATGTGCAGGCCGATGAAGAGCGGATCGATCGCGTGGACCAGTGGATTGTCGACCTGGAAGTAGCTGATGTACTCGATCCCGCGATCGCGCATGTCGTCCAGCGCGCCGCTGGTTGCCAACGCCCGCAGGCTGCCGCCATGGCCGTCGGGGCCCAAAGCGAGCCGATGCTTCTCGGCCAAGGCAATTCTCCCGTCCGGCAGGAACGCGGGCATCTGCCCCTGGGGGAAGAAGATCACGTCCTCGCCGGCCAGGTCGAAGTAATCGTTGCGGGCGAAAACCTCCTGCGTCGCGTCATGGTTGGCCGGGCTGGTCATGACGTACCAACGTGGGCGGTGACCGTAGCGCCGCTCGGCGCCGAGCAGTTGTTCCGCGAAGAGCTGAAAGAGGCAGGCCGAGCGCACCGGGGAGATCCGAAAGGCCCCTTTCGGGCCGTCATAGCCCAGCCGGGTTCCCTGACCGCCGGCGACAGTGAAGGCCGCGACCTTTCCGGCACGGATCGCCGCCGCGCCGAGCTCTTTCGCGATTCGATAGCGGTCCCGGTGCTCGAGACCGGGGGGTGGTGCCGGGAAGGTGACGGGAGGTTCGAGCTGTCCGGGCATCTTGAAGTTGGGACGGTTGCGGACGAAGGTATCGATCAGTGGCCGGCAGCGCTCAAAATCGAGCTGATCGAGGTCGTCGAGCAAGCGGGCGCGCTGCGCTTTGTCGAGCTCGCCCCAGAAGGCCAGCAGGTGGCCTTGGCCGTAAGCGTCGAGTCTGTCCCGGTGTTTGTTGTGACGTTTCGCGTTGGTCTGCATCCCAGATCCCTCGGTCGCTCGTCCAGCGGGTTTGGGCGCGCGGCCGATAGAGGTTAATGGTGTCCGACAGAACGGTCAAAACGCGCGAATCGAACGGCTGGGAACCGACGCGGCGTGAGCTGCTGGGTGCGGCGATGGCAGCGACGCTCGGACTGCTGCAAGGCGCCGAAACCGGTTACGGACAATCCACCCAAGCCACCGCGTCACGCCCAACCGAACAAGCCCGAGTTCAGACCCCCTGGTGGCTGCGGCGCGAGACAACCCGCTCACGAGTAGTGGACATCCGCTGCGGCGATGTGCTGCACGCCAAGGTAGTGGATCCGGTCGCGCTCGGGGAGATGCTGGACCAGGCGATTCAGAACCTGACCGGCGTGAGGAAGGTGGGGGCCGCCTGGCAGTCGGTGCTGGGCTCGGCCGAGCGAATCGTCTTGAAGTTCAATCGGGTCGGGGCGCGGGCGCTGAGGACCAATGAGGGGCTGGTACGGCTGCTGGTCGGACGGCTGAGGGCCGCGGGATACGATCCCGAGAAGATCATGCTGGTCGAGACGCCGAGCTTCCTTGCGGAGCAGCTCGGCACGGGCCGGGTCGCAGGTGGGTGGGGATCGCAGATCGAGGTTGGCGGTCGCCCGGAGCAGCTGGCGCAGTATCTGCTTGAGGCCGACGCGATCATCAACGTGCCGTTTCTGAAGACGCACCAGATCGCCGGCATGTCGGGCTGTCTGAAGAACCTCTCGCACGCGTTGATCCGTCATCCGGCTCGCTACCACGCCGACGGCTGCTCGCCCTATGTCGGGCAAGTTGTTGGTTCGCAAGAGGTTAGCGACAAGTTGCGGCTGAACCTGATGAACGCCATTCGCCTGGTGGTGGACCGTGGCCCGGATGCGCGGGAGGAGGACATCGTTAGCCATGGCGGGTTGCTGCTGGGGTTCGACCCGGTGGCGGTGGACAGCGTCGGACTGTCGATCCTGGCGATGGAGCGGCGTCGAATGGGGCTGACGGCAAGCGTGGAGGTCCGCCATCTGGCGTCGGCGGCGCAGATGGGGCTGGGGCTCTGGCGACCGGCGGATATCGACCGGGTGGCCCTCGAGGCGGGCACCTGAGCAGGGCCCGACCGGCCGGAAGATTCTCAGATGGGGCCTTGACACCCGTTCGGTGCCCGGTAATCATATTATGGTAAGGCTTGAGAACGGGACTTGGATGGGGCGCTAGTGCGTTAAGTATAGGTATCATAAATATCCATTCCTATCTTCGTAGTAGCGCGTGACGCCCAGTCATCATTGACATAATCTTGCCCGCCCCTGAGAAGCCCCCGCCAGCGAGCAGACTTGCCGAGCAACCCGCGGAGATACTCCGTAGGTGGTGAGGTGGGTCCGACGCAGCCGTTTGAAAAGACGTGTGGATAATCCGCGTGGTGTCTGTGCCCATTCAGACACTCTGGCGCCGGTCCAATCGGATGGGTCGGCGTGACGCGCGGCGGTTGGTCGAAACTGCGCGGGAGCCGACGTGATTGTTGCGTGTGCGCGCAGCAGACGCTCTCATTTGGTATTGAGTGTAATTGGTGTCAGCCGAGCTACGCGTGGCGGCGCCAACCGGGACCAGGACAGTGGGCATAAGGATTCAGGAGGCTTTCGTGAAACGGAAAGGTATTACACTAATTGAGATGCTGGTGGTGGTGGAATTAAGTTTAGTTCATTTTTTGCTGAGTTTGTTATTCCTATTTGGAAAATTTGATTAAAATTCATGGTTTTATTATATTCTAGCATTATTATGTTAAATATGTTGTAAAGGAGCTGGATTGATAATTAAGGAATTTATTGCATCTAAATCTTTACTTCGATTTTTTATGCTTTATATAATAATCTTTAATCATTCAGCAATTGCACAATTTACT
>CAZDTB010000544.1:0-3300 GCA_964508075.1 uncultured Planctomycetales bacterium | reverse complement strand
CCACACCTGCGCGGACATTGTCTGTTCACACGCCCATGACAAAAGGCCCTGGCTGCGAGTATTATCAACAAGTCGCGGTTCGGCGTCCGCCCGGCGCGGCCAGGGGTTCGGAATGTCGGCTTGCAGGAGCGGTCTTTATCAATGGCGATCCAGTTTCATTGCCCCGGCTGTTCGCAGCCGATCGAGGTAGACGATATTCACGCGGGTCAGACGGCGGCGTGCCCGTATTGCCGACAGGTCGTGAACGTGCCGACCGAATCGTCGCTCGGCCAAGCCCCACCGGTTTCTGCCCGCCCCTCCGCGGACGTTGACAGCGCCGGATCATCCGAGGCCCCTGATGGCCGGGAGGCGTTTGGACCCCGAGCTCTGCCGCCGCAGCCGCCACCCGGCGAGTTGCACATCGGCCCGACGATGACGCCGCGTGAACAGCTGGCGCACAGCCTGGGTCGCTACGCGCTGATCTGCACCGTGTTGACAGTCGTGCTGTTTGGCGGGGGTCTGGCGTACGGCGTATTCCAGTTGGCCCCGGAGTTGTGGAAGAATCCCGGTTCCCAGCCGTCGGAGGAACAATTGGCCAAACTTGAGGGAAACCCGTGGTTGGCGGCAGCGCAAATCGGGGGCATGTTCTTCGCCCTAGTTAGCGTCGCGCTAGGCGTCACAAGCCTCGTGCAGAGCCGACGCAGCAACTGGCGGGCGATCGTCAGCGTCGTGATTTGCGGACTGCTCCTCTTGTGCGTATGCGGTGGCGTGATGTTGGCGGGGGCGATGGGACTTGGCGCCGGAACCTGAACTCGCTGCCGCCGATCCCGGCCGGCGTTGACATCCGAAAGGTGGCGCGCATAGCGTTTTGCGTATCAGGGAAAGCGGAGTGGGAATCAGAGGAATGGACCGTAATCATGGTGCCGACGCGGGCGCGGCCCGCACGGGTCCGCCCGAAGGCTGCTTCAGCGTTGAATCGGCCGACGAGTCGCTGGTGTTCGTGGAGCCGGTGATGCGGGACCTCGTCGAGGTCTATCAGGAGCTGATGCGTCTGCGAACCGAACGGCAGGAGCTGGCGCTGGTACTGGGCGCTGAGGCGCGCCTGGCGGATCTTCGCGGCAGGATCGAGCAGAAGGTGGAGCACCTGAAAGCGCTGCGCCAGGAGCTGGCGGGCGTCGGCTGCGAACCCAAAGACCTGGTCGGGGGTCTGGTCGACTTTCCGGCCCGGTTCGAGGGACGCAAGGTCTGGTTGTGTTGGAAGCTCGGCGAGCCCAACGTGGCCTGGTGGCACGAACTGCAGGACGGGTTTGCCGGCCGCCGGCCGATCGATGCGGAGTTTCGCGCGCGGGTCAGAGACTCGCTGGCGAGCGCGGTTGAGCAGATCGGGCCCGATTGATACGAGGGGCACGCACGGTCAGAGGATGGGTTGTGCAGCGGCACCTTCCTCCTACTGCGGGGTTACCTGCTTGCGCTTGGCGCGGTCTGGCTTGGTGTGCTCGCGCTCGTAGGTTTCGATCTTGTCTACGCGGCGTTTGTGCCGCCCGCCTTCGAATTCGGTCTCCAGCCAGGTGCGGACCATGCTTTGCATGAGCGCGTCGCCGACCAGGTCGGCCGGCAGGCAGAGGATGTTGGCGTTGTTGTGTCGCCGGGAGAGCTGGACGGTCAGTTCATCGTGGCACAACGCGGCCCGGACGCCGGCGACCTTGTTCGCCACGATCGACATGCCGATTCCGATGCCACAGAACAGGATGCCGAAGTCGGCCCGATTATTTGCGACGTCGCCCGCGACCGCGAACCCTCGATCGGGGTAGTCGCACGAGTTGCGGGAGTCGGTGCCGTGGTCGACCACCTCGACGCCCAGTTCCCGAACGATCGCCTTGATGCGTTCCTTCGCCTCGAAACCGCGGTGGTCGCTACCAATTGAGATCTTCATCCAGAAACTCCTCCAAGCGGGCATCCACCGCCCGTTCAATGTGCTCCGCACAGCCCTGATATTCCTCCGGCCCGCCGCCGATCGGGTCGGCCACCGGGCTCTGGTCATCCAGCATGAAGACGCGAGCGGCAGCCGCCGGGACCAAATCGATCACGGCGGTGCGATGCTCGGACGACATGGCGTAGATTCGCTCGGCCCGTCGGATCAGCTCGATTGTAAGCGGCTGGGAGCGGTGTTTCGACCCGTCGACGTTTCGCTTGGCAAGTTCCTTGCACGACAGGTCTGAGATCGTCCCGCCGCTGAAGCCGATCGTCCCCGCGGATGAGATCACGTAGCCTTGCCCGGCCAACTGGTCGGGCGGGATGCCGAGGCGTTCGGCGAGCTTCTCGCGAAAGAGATACTCGGCGATCGGGGAGCGGCACGAATTACCCGTGCAGACCATGAGGATCTCGGTCGTCGCCATACGCCGAATTGTACGCTCGTCGATCACACCCGTTCGCCGAATCACCCACCCGTTGTCCTGGATCTCCACCACGGTCGACGCCGACATGTGCCGCGTGCGACCCGCGTCGAGGGCGAATTCCACCGCCCCGTTCAGATCGCGGAGGGCCTCCTGCACATCGAACGGGGGCGGGTTGCCCACGCGGTTGGCGCTGCTGGCCACGACGGGGACGCCGGCTTCGGCGAGCAGTTCAGTCGCCGCCACGTGTGCCGGGCAGCGCAGCCCGACCTTTCCGTTATGGAAAATCTCAGGCAACTGCTCCGGTGGAGTGGTCTGGGCGATCTCTTCCCGCTCGGGGAACGGCACGGGACAGACCAGCGTCAGTGGTCCCGGCCAGGCTTTGCGGGCCAGTCGGCGGGCAAGCGGCGGGGGCGACCCGACGTAACGGCGGGCATCGGCCCGGCGGGGCAGATGCACGGTGAACGCCTGCTCAGAGCCCCGCCCCTTGACCTCTCTGAGCCGGGCCAGGGCGTTGGCATCGGCGACGTTGGCGGCGACCCCGTATACCGTCTCGGTCGGAAAGACGACCAGCGCACCGTCGCGCAGCGCCGCCGCCGCCTCACGCAGCGACGAGTTGTAACGGTTTTGGTCGCCAGAAGTTATGATCTTTGTCCGCATTCGCCGTCCCCGACCGCCGCATTGTCGACAGCGGCCGGAGACCTGTCAAGCGGATAAGGGGCCAGGAGGGGTCAGGAACCTCTTCTCGGTGGGGTCGCTCTCCGTGGGCGGCCGCGTGGTCGCAGGGTCGACTCCAAGCCGAGCTTCTTCACCGCTCGTTGCTGCCAGGCCTCGCCGTACCGTCGACCGCCCGCACCGTCAACAAGAAGGTCCCTGACCCCTTTTCCTCGAGGACGTGGACTTCGCCGACTTCACCGAGCTCGAATCG
>CAZDTB010000543.1:0-3305 GCA_964508075.1 uncultured Planctomycetales bacterium | reverse complement strand
CGCGAGGCAGGCGGGGGCGAGTTCTTCGACCGCGCCAAGCGCGACCTGGACGAAGCCCTGGGCATCGCCACTCGCGGAGAGATGCGGCTGCACGAGGCCGACGCCCACCTCGAATACGCCCGCCTGCACCTGGCCCAGGGCCAAAAAGCCGAAGCCCGCCACCACCTCGACACCGCCGCCACCATCGTCAAAGAAACCGGCTACCACCGCCGCGACCCCGCCATCACCGAACTAAAACAACAGCTACAGTAGCCCCGCTGTGTGCCATGCCCCCCGCAGCGCAGCCCCCGCCGCCTTCCCAGTTCTCAGTTCTGAGTTCTCAGTGCTCAGCTCCGCCCCCAGCCCCACGCACCCACTACTCATGCTCCACCAGAATAAGGCTGATTGCTGACCGCTAACGCCCTGATCGCTCCCGGCCCCCGCGCGAGCGATCACCCCCGATGTTCTATAGGTGGCGGGCACCGCCAGCGCAACCGCTGCGCGCACCCAGAACGAACCCTGCCCGCCCGAAAGGAGGTAAGCGTCCGGTGAACCACGTGGGCCGGAGCTGATTGCTCGGCACAGCAGGTGCTCTGGGCGCGAGAGTTGCTGCGTGGGATCAGCTCGTGATGGTTGCCTGCCAGCGGTCAGGCAGGAGGTCGGCGACCTGGCTGATCGGGGTGGCGGCGATGCGGGTGAGCACGTCACGCAGGTACGCCAGGGGCTCGACCTGGTGACGCTGGCAGGTGGCGATCAGGCTGAAGAGGGTCGCCGCGGTGTGGCCGCCCTGGTCGGAGCCGGCGAACAGCCAGTTCTTGCGACCCAGGGCCACGCGACGCAACGCGTTCTCCGCTGCGTTGTTGTCGATGTCCAGCCGGCCGTCAGTGGGGTAGACGCACAAGGCATCCCACTGGTTGAGCGCGTACTGGATAGCCTGGCCCATCGGGCTCTTGGGCAGCACGGGACCGCCGTGCTCGGCCTGCTGAGATACCAGCCAGGTCTTGAGCTGTCCGAGGCGCGGCACGGCCAACTCCTGCCGCAGACGATAACGCTCGGCGGTGAGATCGCCCCCGGTCCTTGGAGCAGACTTCTTGGCCCGATCCTCGACGTCGTACAGCAGCCGGATGTAGGCCAGCGCTTGGGCACTAACGGCTGCGTCGCTGGGCCGGGCGTCATAAAACTTCCGACGGGCGTGTGCCCAGCAGGCCACCTCGGTTACCTGACCGCCGGCCTCGCCCGCGTAAATGCCGTCGTACCCGCCGAACGCATCGGCCTGGAGATACACCGGTTCATCCTGGCCCCAATGTCGCAGGAATTCCATCGGCCCGTCGCGACTGCGACTCGGGGTGTAGGCGAACACCGTGTACGGATGATGGTCATCCCCCAGATAGGCCCAGAACCGGCCCGTTCGGGTCCGGTCCAGTTGACGATCCTGGACCTTCACCGGCGTGTCGTCCGTATGGATCACTTTCGACTTTAGGACCCGCTGTCGCATAAGGTCAGCCAAGGGACTCAGCGCGCCCGCACATTGGGCCGCCCAGTCACACATCGTGGAACGGGCGATGTCGATCCCATGCCGCTTCAGGATCCGCTCCAGCCGGTACAGTGGCAGGTGGTCGCCGTACTTACTGACGATCACATAGCTCAGCAGCCCGGGGGCGGCCAGGCCTTTCTCGATCGGCTGTAGGGGCTTGTCCGCCACCACGATCTGCGGGCCGTGGGGAGAAGCCTCGGCCTCGCAATGCGGGCAGCCGTACTTCAAGCGGATATGCTCGATGACCTTGACCTTCGCCGGGACGTAGTCCAGTTGTTCGTGCGTCTCCTTGCCGATGATGTGCCGCATCCGATGACAGCAGGGGCAGGGCTTCTCCTCCTCCGGCAGGTCGTGAACGACCTTCTCGCGCGGAAGATCCGACGGCAACCGCCGGCGCCCATGACCTTTCCGCCTACCCCCCGGCGTTGCCTCGTCCGACGACACTTGGGCATCGGTCTCGTCTTGGGCGGGCATCTCCGGGATGCACTTGTCCAGCAGGTTCTCGAACAACAGCCGCTGCTTCGGATCGAGCCTCTCCGACGATCGGCCCAGGTAACGACGCAGCAAGGTCTGCACCTGATGCTGCAGGCTGTCGATCTTGTGGTTCTGCTGCTTGACTTGTTCGAGGAGTTCAGCACGCTCGGCACGTAAGAGCGCTGCTTGTTGGGAGGATTGCTGCAGGGATGCGCGAAGCCGTTCGTTCTCGCGTCGAAGCTGCTCCAGGGTCGCGGCCGGTGTGGGGGGATCATCCATGATCACGTCATCTTACAAGCACACGACGTGCCACGGTTGACATCCCTCGTCATGATATTCGTGTTTGGGTGACGAATCAGGCCGGGCGACGGAACCGCTGGCGACGCTTGATGCTCCTCAGGTCGATCCCCTCCAGCAGCATGGCCAGTTCGCTGGCCTTCAATTCGATGCTGGCCGCATCAGGCTTCGCGGCCGGCATTCGAAACGTGCCCTGCTCCAGCCGTTTGTACCACAGGGCGAATCCGTCGCGATCCCAGTAGAGCAGCTTGATCCGATCTCGTCGGCGACCGACGAACAGAAACAGGTGCCCCGACAACGGGTCGTAACCCAGACCGTCCCGCACCAGCGCCGCCAGGGTGTCGAACCCCTTGCGCATGTCCGTCGGCGACGCGCACAGGAAGACGCGAACCCGCAGCTCCTGGTCCAGTTCGCCCAGGCTCGGCAGCCTCAGCATGCCTGACGCTCCAGCACGTCCAGCACGTCAGCCAGAGTCTGCCGGTTCACTGAGCCTGTCAATCGCACACATCGCCCATCGCTCAGCACGATCTCGATCTGCGGATCGGCACCCCTCGGCCCGTCCCCGGTCACCTGTACGGGCACGAACCCTGATTCCCCCTGGCCCGCCTTACGTCGAGCCAACTGCCGACGCCACCAGTAGAACGCGGCTTCCTTAAGCCCCTGCTTGCGGCACCAGGCGCGAACCGAAAGCCCGCTGTCCGCCTGCTGATCAAGCCTCCGCCGCCAGAACGCTTCCTTCTTCAAATCCCTTCGTTCCCGGCCGTTCGCCATACACCATACCTCCCTTCACGGAAGCATGGTGCCTGACTCGGACGCCGGATTGAAGATGTGGTTCACCGGACGCTTACGCCTGGTCGACCATTTATGCCGGGTCCCTCTCGAACTTGTATCGGAGCACGACAGTGGCAACTCCGCTCCGGCGACAACGGCGACGCATAGTAATCCTGGCGTCGATCTGCGCGGGCGGCACTATTGCGTGTGCATTCCTTTGGGCGCGAAGTCAGTGGCTCGCGGATGAGGT